>CAZKFB010000074.1:0-2503 GCA_964551965.1 uncultured Muribaculaceae bacterium | reverse complement strand
TGGTGCTATTATTAATTTAGCACTGAAGATTAAAGAGTGCTAGGATGTGTTAATATGGGTGAGAGACAAGAAAAACTTTTAAAAGAAATTGTCGAGGTTTATATTGAAACTTTTAAACCTGTTAGTTCTAAATCGTTAGTTGATAAATTTAAGTGTTCATCAGCAACGATTAGAAATGATATGGCTTATCTTGAAGAAATGAATTATCTTGAAAAAGAACATACTTCGAGTGGGCGTATTCCATCAGAAGCAGGATACAAGTATTATGTATCGCATTTAATGGAGCCAAAAGAAATAACAGGCGAAGATTTACTTAAACTTCAAACAATATTAAATAATAACAATTTAGTTGTTAGTGATGCTGTTACTAAGTGTATGGAAATCATTAGTGATATTACGCACTATACAAGTGTGGTAATCGGTCCTTCAGCTGATGAAGCGACATTAAAACAAATTAGTATTATTCCGCTTGATGATGATGATAGCGATTCAGAAAATCATAAAGTATTGGCTGTACTAATTACTAATAAAGGTATCGTTGAAAATAAACAAATAAATGTTTCTAAGAATATAAGTATTCAAGAATTAACAAAAACTTGTGAAATTATTAATCGTAAATTAGTTGGTACACCAATTAATAAAATTAATGAAAGACTTGAATTAGAAATTAAACCGAATATCAAAGATACTATATCTAGATATGAAGAAGTATGTAATTTCTTCTCGATGGCATTCCATGATTTCACGATGGAAAATTCTGATGTCGTATTTGGAGGAAAAACTAATATCCTAGACTATAGGGAATATAATGAACCAGATAAGATTAAAGAGATGATTTCGAAGTTAGAAGATGTTGATTTGGTTAAAAAGATTTCTACTACTTCTGATGGTATAAACATTTATATTGGTGAAGAAACTGAGTTTGATCCTGATGTAACAATAATTAAAACACATTATAAAGTTGGAAATGATGAAGCAACACTTGCTATCATAGGTCCGAAACGTATGGAATATGATAAAGTAGTAACACTTTTGAATTTCCTTAAAAATTACATAGAAAAATAGAATTGAGGTCAAGTATGTCGGAAGATAATAAAGATATGGAAAAAATAAAAGAAGTTAAGAATAGTCAAAAGAAAGAACCTAAAAAAACTCATAAAGACAATAAAGAATTAGATAATATAAAAAATGAACTAGCACTGGAAAAGGAAAAATCAATGCGTATTCAAGCTGAAATGATGAATTTCCGCAAAAGAAAAGAAGATGAAGTAGCTAATATAAGAAAATATGCTAATGAAGATATATTATTACAACTTGTATCAGTTATTGATAATTTTGAAAGAGCGTTAAGTATGGAAAACGAAGAGAATAAAGAATTCTTAAAAGGTTTTCAAATGATATATACTAATATTCAAAATATTATTACTTCTAGTGGAGTTACAGAAATAGATGCTTTGAATAAAGAATTTGATCCTAATTATCATCAAGCAGTATTAACTGAGAAACGTGATAATGTAGAATCTGGTATGGTAATAGAAGTATTACAAAAAGGTTATATGTATAAGGATAAAGTACTAAGACCAACTATGGTTAAGGTATCAGAATAGAGGAGAGATAAATATGGGAAAAATAATAGGAATTGATTTAGGTACAACGAATAGTTGTTGTGCAGTTTTGGAAGGTGGAACACCTACAGTTATTGCAAACTCAGAAGGAGATAGAACAACTCCATCAGTAGTTGCTTTTGGGAAAAACGGAGAAGAATTAGTTGGCGCATTAGCTAAGAGACAAGCAGTTACTAATGCAGGTAAAACAATTTCTTCTATTAAAAGAAAAATGGGTACTTCTGATAAAGTAGAAATAGATGGTAAGAAGTATACTCCTGAAGAAATTAGTGCAAAGATTTTATCTAAGATTAAAAGAGATGCTGAAGCTTATTTAGGAGAAACAGTTACTCATGCTGTTATTACAGTACCAGCTTACTTCAATGATGCTGAAAGACAAGCTACTAAGAATGCTGGTAAGATTGCTGGATTAGAAGTAGATCGTATCGTTAATGAACCTACTGCTGCAGCACTTGCTTATGGACTTGATAAACAAGATAAATTACAAACAATCCTAGTATATGATTTAGGTGGAGGTACATTCGATGTATCTATCCTTGAATTAGGTGATGGTGTATATGAAGTTAAATCTACTAGTGGTAATAATAGATTAGGTGGAGATGACTTCGATAAACGTGTAATGGATTATATTGTTGATGAAATTAAAACACAAACTAAAGCTGATGTTAAGAATGATACAATGGCAATGCAAAGAATTAAGGATGAAGCTGAGAAAGCTAAGAAAGACTTATCTAACTCAACAACAACAACTATTTCATTACCATTCATTGCTCAAGTTGATGGAACTCCTGTTAACTTCGAAATGGATTTAACGAGAGCTAAGTTTGAAAGTTTAAATAAAGATTTATTTGATTCAACTTTAGATGCTGTTAGAAAGG
>CAZKFB010000073.1:0-2578 GCA_964551965.1 uncultured Muribaculaceae bacterium | reverse complement strand
TCTTAATTCCCCTGATTTTTGTACTAATTCTGTTCTTACACATTCAATTTTTCCCACTTGGCTTTTTTTCTCTTTTTGCAAAATCTTTACTATATTATGCTTAAATAAAAAATGTATTCCTTCTTCTTTGGCTTCTTCTATTTCTTTTCTTTCTGCTGGCATTTGTTTTTCTGCTCTACGGTATATAACAGTTACTTCATCTGCACCTAATCTTTTGATGGTTCTTGATGTATCCATAGCAACATTTCCACCACCAATAACTGCAACTTTTTTTCCTGTGTAATCTGGATGGCTGTTCTGTTCTAATAATTCATTTCCGCCATATACACCATTTAGGTCTTCTCCAGATATTCCCATTTTAGAAGAAATATTGGCACCAAAACCAAGGAAAATAGCATCATATTCTTTTTCTAAATCTTCTAATGAGTAATCTTTTCCTAATGTTTTTTTGTATTCTACTTTAATGCCTAGTTCTAATATTTTCTCAAGTTGATTATTATAATCTCGACGTCATTATAAGTGTTGGTTATCGTGTTAAATCACAAAATGGTGTGCTTTTCCGTAAATGGGCAAATAAAATATTAAAAGATTATATGATTAAAGGCTATGCAATTAATGAGAGAAGATTAGAATATCTTGAAAAGACTATTAAACTCATAGATATAGCTGGTCGCATTGATACAGACTTAGATGGAAATGAAGCACTAGATATAATTAAAGTTATAAACAATTATTCTAATGCGTTAAACTTACTCGATGACTATGACCATAAAAGAATATCTAAACCTGAAGGCAATATTAACAAAGATAAAATAACTTACGAAGACTGCATAAACATTATTAACAAATTAAGGTTTAATAATGATAGTAAATTATTTGCTCTAGAAAAAGAAAAAGGATTAGAAGCCATAATCGGTGCTATATATCAAACATTCAATGAAGAAGACTTATATCCGACTATCCAAGAAAAAGCAGCTAACTTTTTATATCTAATAACTAAAAATCATACATTCATAGACGGAAACAAAAGAATAGCTGCTACTTTATTTATATATTTTCTAGATTTCTATAATATTCTTTATAAAGATAATAGACAAGTTATTGATAATAATACATTAGTTGCAATAACTATACTCATTGCACAGTCTAATCCAAAAGAAAAAGAAATATTAATAGACTTAGTTATGAACTTTTTAAATTAGAATTAAATACTCAAAATTCATTATGTATGATATAATCAAATTAATAGAATAAGTGTGAGTTAATCTTATTCAAAAACAAAAGGAGGTGTAGTAGTAGTATGAGTAGTAAATCAAGAACTGCGGCATTACTTTTATGTCTATTCTTAGGTGGTCTAGGAATACATCGTTTTTATGCTGGTAAAGTTGGAACTGGAATTATTTGGTTACTTACTGCCGGATGCTTTGGTATTGGAGCATTAGTAGATTTCATAATGATTATCTGTGGAGCATTCACTGATAAAGATGGAAATAAAATTACTAATTGGTAAAAAATAAGATTAGCAAATTAAATTTGCTAATCTTTTTATTTTTCTATATGTTTATTAACTCCAGTTACTAAAGCTACTACTCCTCTTAGACTGCTAAAGTTGTCTAAAGAAGATATCTTGTCTGCCTTTCTCATTAACTTACCTTCAATATATGAAGATCCAGCAAATGATAACCTTTTAAACTTCTTTCTACTACAAGATTTATATATAAGTCTCTTATATCTATCATCAAGCTTCATAAAAGAATCTAAATTATTTAATTGTAAGTCACGAATATTTGAACTATCGACACTCATGACAGGAAAAGGAAACATATGATGAATTATACCATCTATAATAATCATTGCTTCATTATCATCCCTAAAGTATTCAGGAAACCAAGTAATAGCATTGATAACTGCTTCTATTGGATGGCGGAAACCATGTTTATTAAGTAATTTATTATTCTTAGCTTTCTCATTATTCTGCCAAGGTTCAACATATAGATCATGTAACATAGCAATCTTCATAGCTATGATCGTATGTTCTTTAGTTAATCCCTTTTTCTTACATAGATTAAAAGTAACAATAGTATCTTCTAATATATGATAACCTAAAGTTGTTTTATCATGATGTAAGAATTCATGAGTTAATCTTTTAATAAATTCAGGATGTCTAACAATAGGTTTAATAACTTTGATGATCTCTTCACGATCTTCAGAGTTAATACTGTATTTGTCGAATATCTCATTTACTATTCTTCTTCGAGAATTATAACTCACTTTTATCACCTTCAATCAGACTATATTATAATACAATAAAAGATATAATATAAAGAGAAAAATATGATAAATATAAACATAGTTTACATATTTTTATATTTATTATAAAAATTTGAATTATAATTAATATATTTCTCTTTAGCTAATCTACCAACTATAAAACTCATACATATTTTATTTTTGCGTGAATAATTCAATATATCTGTTTCATTTAAATTAAGTTTAACTATTTCCTTCCAATCAAAATCACTTATCATTGTCTTTATAGCAAACTCGTCTGCTCTTTTTTCACGATACTCATCACCAT
>CAZKFB010000072.1:0-2661 GCA_964551965.1 uncultured Muribaculaceae bacterium | reverse complement strand
TTCTCAACTATTTTACCATCATCAACGATCATGATACGATCAGCATTAATTACCGTTGATAACCTATGAGCAATAATCAATATTGTATATTTATCCTTCATATTATTAATTGCTTTTTGAATATAAGCTTGTGTTTCATTATCTAGAGCGCTAGTTGCTTCATCAAACAATATTATTTTAGTGTTTTGAACAAATGCACGAGCAATCGCAAGCTTTTGTCTTTGTCCACCCGATAAAGTAACTCCTCCTTCACCAACTATCGTATCATACTTGTCTGGTAAAGTTTGAATGAAGTCATCTAAATATGCTAACTTACATGCCTCAATCATTTCTTCATCAGTTACATTTTTCTTAACTAATTTAAAATTATCTCTAATAGATAAATTAAATATATAAGGACTTTGACTAATAATAGTAATATTATTTCTAATAGATTCTTCATCTAGTTCATTTATATTTATTCCATCAATTAATATATTACCGGAATCGATATTATATAATTTACATAAAAGAGAAAATATCGTTGTCTTACCAACTCCACTTTTACCAACGAAAGCAACTGTCTGATTAGTCTTAACTTTAAAACTCATATTTTTTAAAACAGGATTATTACCATAACTAAAATAGACATTTTTAAATTCAAAGTTACCATTTATTTTATCGATATGTTTAGTACCGAAAGTCTCTTTTCCAAATTCAGAATCACCAAAAAGAGCAAAAACTCGATTACAAGATAAATTAAATCCTCTAACTTCCTCCATTAATGCTCCAACATTCTTCATTAGATTATTAAATACTCTACCACGATAATTAAATAATACTATAGAAGCAGCAATCGTCAAATGATTATTAACGAGTAAAAAGATAAATAATATTATAAGTAATAATTCAAATATGTCGTACATAGAAGAAATAAAACAATTATAATTAATCTCCGTATTTCTTAAAGCAAATTGACTTTGTGTTAGATCATCGATGTTTTTATCTATCTCATCTAAGAAGGAATCTTTAGCAAATAACATCTTAATATCTCTAATACCTCTAACTAATTCACTTACTAATCCATTAGTTTTTTCACTTTGACGTCGATATTTCTTATCTTGAGCATTAATTTTCTTTGTCTTAATAATATGCATTGTCGTTAAAATAATAGAACAAATAACAAAGTAAACAAAAACTATTTTATTAACAATAAATATTGCTACAAATATTCCAATATCAGATAATATACTAGCTAAGTATCCCATACCTCTAGTAAATATTCTCGACATTTCATCAGTATCACTAGCTATTCTTCTAATAAATGCTCCGCTTCCTGTTTTATCAATTGAAGTAAGTTCTATTTTTAAAATCTCTCTTGCAGCAGCAATTTGAATATTCTTCGTAGTTCCTCTAAAGAATACTTGGGTATTTTTCCTTAGAGCAACAGTAGTAAAATCACATAAAAATGACATACTAAAGCATATTAAGGCTGCTATAAGTACTTGTTCATATAATCCACTAGTTAAAGATACTAAAACTTTAGCTGTAAATATTGGATATGCAATATTAATTGCAATATTAGATATCGATATAATTGTAAATATAATTAAATTTATTTTATACTTTCTGCCATATCCATATACTAATCGCATATTCTTTAATGTTTCTCTCACACTAACACCACCAATTATATTTACATTATAACATAAAAAAACTAACTAAAAGTTAGTTTTTACTTAATCAACGTTAACTCCTTTATTTAACATTTTATTTCCTATAATAAATAGAACTATATTATAAATAGCATAAGATACTGTAATAATTATTAGTACAGTCTTAATTACGTTCGAACTAATAACTACTTCAGTAAACATTGTCATAATATCAGGACTAATAAGTCCCGAAATAAATACTATACCAATAGATAAAGAAGATAATATGTAATAAATTGCAAATCCCAATAATATCGATTTTACTATTCTTAAATTATTAGATTTATGTCCAATTATAATACCTACTATACCAGACATTATCATATATAAGAATTGAAAAAATACTGTACATATAAATGTCATTACTAAGGCTATAATAGATGTATTAAAGTATATAGCACTTTGCTCTAATGTATTTTTAAGAAAAGTCCAAGTATCCGCATTTAAAGATGATATAGCGAGTACTCCTACTATTACAATAAATGAAGTTAATAAAGTAATAATTGCCGTTAACACTTTAGATAAATATATTTGACTTCTAGCAATTGGAAGAGTATGAGTTAAATAAGATTCGTCTTTATATATATTTTTAATAAATCTCGCCCAATTTCTCATAAAACAATTAATTATTATATTTATTACCATTGCTATTAAAGCACCACAACAAATTTTATCCATAATAAGTAAGAATAAAGATTGATCAAAAGACTCAATTACTCTAACTAAAATTGCAAAAATACAGGCAAGTAAATAGAATACTACTAATGGTTTAAAACACCATTTTAAATCATATTTTAATAACTTCTTTAACATTTAAAAGACCTCCTAAATATTTCATCAATTGAAGCACCCTCTTTTTGCCTCAATTCATCAGCTGATGAAGTTAAAACAATTTTACCTTTATCAATAAATATTACATCATCTAATATTCTTTAAATATCACTTATTATATGAGTAGATATAATAA
>CAZKFB010000071.1:1278-2973 GCA_964551965.1 uncultured Muribaculaceae bacterium | reverse complement strand
TTTTTTTAATTCTTTTAAAATAGATGCTTCTTTTATATATAAGTTATCTCTTCCATAAGCTAGTTCAATGTCTGGTTTAATATGTTCACCATGATAGTCAGATCCGCCTGAATATAGTAGTTTATATTTATTAACCATATCCATATAGAACAGACGATCTTCATCATTAACATTAGGATGATATACTTCTAAACCACGAAGACCAAGTTTTATCATGTCTTGAAGTAGGTTTTCAAAGTCTTGTCTATTTAATTCGAGTGATGATGGATGAGCAAGTATTGGAATACCATGCGCGTTAGTTATGGCATTTAAAGCTCCTTCTATGGTATTTCCTCTATTGTTTTTTCTTGTCATATTAAATGCTTCAATTAGATATTTATCAAATGCTTCCTGTACTGTTGATACATATCCACCTTTAATTAATAACTTAGCTACGTCAGGTCTACCTACATTAGTTGGTCTATTTAAGATTTCCTCAATATCTTTTTCTTCAAATACAATTCCTGCTTTAATTAAGTAATCTATTATTCTTTTTAGATTATCAACATTATTCTTTTTTGTATTTCTTAAATACTCAATTAATTCTTTATTATGGTAATCAATGTTATATCCGAGAATATGCATCCTGCCTTTAGATACTTTTACTGTTAATTCTACTCCGGGTATAACTATTATATCTTTTTGTTCAAATAGTTTATCATCTAAGCCTTGAATAGTATCGTGATCGGTTATAGCTACAATACCTATATTATTTTTCTTTGATCTTTCAATTACTTCTTTTGGAGTATGTTCTCCATCCGATGCTGTTGTATGTGTATGAAGATCAATATATTTATTTTCACTCAAATATATTTTTAATACATTTAATAGTTCTTTTGAGAATGCTATTTCTTTAGGAGTATTCAATTTATTTTCTAATAGTTTAATTAATTCATATATATCAATTCTTTGTAATTCAAAGTTACCTTCAATTTCTCTTTCACTTAAGTGTTGTTCTTTAATTTCAATAGGTATATCCGTCTGAAAGTAATACGTTTCATTATTTTTATTTATCGGTTTTGAATCATTTCGGCTTTGATAATTACTTTGAAATACATCAGTTCTTATTAGGGGTTTTATATCATCATCTTTTAGAATAGTTCCAGTCTCTTCTAATACTTCTCTCTTTAATGCTTCGATTGGTGTTTCATGTTTATCCATTTTCCCTCCCGGAAGCATATATAAATTAGCGTATTTAGCTACTAGAACTTTATTTTTAACGATATTTACTATTCTTACTTTCCTTGCATATTCTTCATTTATTACTTCTCCATCTCTTATAACTATTTTCTTCATATTCACCACTTCCTAATTAAATATTAATACTTAAATAATCATAAATAAAATACATAATTGTTATTGTTATCATAACTATGTGTTATAATAAGTTTGAGGTGGAATTATGAATATAGATTTTGAACTTTATCGCATATTTAATCAAGTTGCAAATTCACAAAATATAACTGTTGCTGCTAATGAATTACATATATCTCAACCTGCAGTTTCTAAAGCAATTAAGACTCTTGAAGACCAATTGGGTGGAAAACTATTTGTTCGAACTAAGAAGGGTGTTATTAAAACAACGGAAGGGGAAGAATTGCATAAATATATTAAATCGGGGATTGAGTTTTTTAGAAATGGAGAAAATCAATTTAC
>CAZKFB010000071.1:0-1178 GCA_964551965.1 uncultured Muribaculaceae bacterium | reverse complement strand
TGATTTAAATAAATATCCATTAATACTTCAACCTAAAGGTAATACTACTAGGGACTATTTAGATAGTGTATTAGCTAAGTATAATATATTTGTCGAACCGGAAATGACTTTAGCTAGTTATGGTCTAGTTAATAGTTTAACTAAAGTAGGTTATGGTATTGGTTACCAAGTTGCAAGTTTTGTTGAAAAAGATCTCAAAGAGAAAAAATTAAAGATTATTAAGACAGAACCAGCAATACCTCCAAGAAATATTGGCCTCTTAACAAAGAAGAATACTGAACCTTCATTTGCTGCTCGTGAATTTATAAAGTATCTAAAAACCGAGAATTAATTTTCTCGGTTTGTTAATTTTAAATATTGGATTTCATAATCAATACATGAAGTTCTCTTTTGATTGATTTGTTCCGCTAACTCGTCTATTAATTCCGTCATTATTTTTATATCCTCCTTGGTATAATTTCGATCTAAATAGAATTTTTTTATACACATTGCACATGCTATATCAGCAAGTCTACGAAGAGGACTAGTAACATGTGAATAGTAATCTATTCCTAGTCCGAAGTGACCAATGTTCTTGCTAGAGTAGTAAGCTCTTTGCATTAGTTCTTTGAATTTATTTATTTCTTTAATCATATTTTTATCTTGCGACATTAAGTTTTCTTCTAAGGTATTTAATAGATCCATATTTTTAGGTGACATACTATGACATCTATACATGAATGGTAAACCTCTCTCATAGAAGTATTTAGCAACATTATAATTTGTATATATCATAGCACTTTCAACTACTTTAGCTGACTCAGTATCGCGATTTTGTTCATTTATTTCACTAAATAAGGGATTCTCATCATATATTTTCTTTAATATACTAGAAACATCCGTTAATAACATAAGCGTATTGAATAGTTCTGAATCATTAGTACCTTTATTTAAGAACTCATCATATTGATGATAAGTAAGATTACCAGCTACTTCACATATTTCATTTTTTATATCAAAATTAATTAGATTACCACTCAAGGCATCAATATCGAAGTAATAACTCATACAGTAAGTTTGTTTATTAACGTTTAAACTCATTGTATCTCCTGATAAAAGAAAAGGAAATTGAGGTATACATTTATCACCAATATAAATTGATGTTGTTCTCCTTCTTGCTTCATCCATCAAGATATTGT
>CAZKFB010000070.1:0-3067 GCA_964551965.1 uncultured Muribaculaceae bacterium | reverse complement strand
TTTAAATGTGCTGCTCTTTTCATTCTTACTTATTGTTATATTATCACCAATATTTATTTTATAAGTGCTAACTAACTTACTACCTATTGCTATTTCATTACTATTTTCAGGATTTTTACCCTTATAGCATAAATCATTAGATAGATCATTAAACTTTTCAGCTACAAATGTCTTATAGGAATTATCTTTATAATTCAATGTTACATTTTCATCATAGTATAAAGCATCTTTGACATTTTCAAGTTCTTTAATTTCTTCTTTTAAGTCATCATTAGAAACGACAATTACTGATGGGTGTTCTTCAACTAATGTATTTATAAAATTAAGGGGATTTAGATTAACATTATAGAAGAGCATTCCGATAAATATAGATACAATAGTTATCAAGAACATAACTATTCCAAGTAATATATTTTGCTTTCTTGTATTTATAAAATTCTTTAACATTAAGATAAAATGGATATTACCTTTAGTCTTTTCAACTTCAAAATAATTTTTATTATTGCCTTTAACAGATATTCCTCTTATAGCATTAATTGGGTTTAATTTTTTAATTTTTAAAGATGCCATAAGAGTAAAAACAGTTATTAATACTAGATTAATTAATAGCACGATTATATTTAAGATTATATCTATATTAAATTTCCAAATAAAACCCGATTGCATTTCAATAATTTTACTTAAAAGAGGCAATATAAAATAAGAAGCAAATATTGCAAGTACAGATATTAAAAAACAACTTAATATATATGGAAGTATACAAGATACAATTATTTCATTACTAGTATAACCTAAGGCTTCAAGGGCTCCCATATTAGATATTTCTTCTTCAATAGTTAATTCTATTTTAAGTTTACTAATGAATAAACTTATGATAAGTATTGAACCAGCAAATATCATAAGAATTAAAACAATTATATTAGAAATAGCTAATCTATTATTCTTTGCTTGTTCTTTATAATTCTTATTTAATATATTTATATGTTTACCACTTAAATATTTAGATATTTCATTATAAGTAGAATAACTATCTTTACTAATTACTGATATAGTAGTGATAGATTTATCTTTATTATTTTCAAGTAAATAATTGTAGGCTTCACTTTCTAAATATTCGCCAATAACTGAAGAAGTATAATTTCCGTATTGCATATCATTAACAATACCTTTTATTTTAAATGAGTAATTAGTATTGGCAATATCAAATTTATAATACCCGCCAATATCTAATTCAGAATGAATAAAAGTATAGTTTGATAAATATATTCCTGATTCAATATTTCTATCTTCTTCTAATATCTCCCTTTTATTTATCTTATTGGAATTATTAATATTATAAAATATTTGATTTTGCTCTTGGGTAGAACCATCCATATTGACTGGAACTGTAAGCATTACACCACTTTCTGTTTCTGTTTCTTTTACTCCTTTAATATTTTTTATATCAGTGAGTATAAAATCGTTATATTCATTACTCGGTATTGTAAAAAAACTACTTGCAACATTTAATCTTGTTGCTTCTCTATCATAATCTTTATATACATTATAATTAATTACAATGGCACTTGAAAAAAGAGTTGTTGCTATTAAGAGTATTACGATAAATGAAATAATATCTTTTAAATTCTTTAAAAAGAAATACTTCGATAAAGTAATTATTTTTTTCATAAATTACCACCCCATTTCTTTTAAGAATTTATCTAATTTATCACTTCTAGTAGTATCATTTTTTTCATATTTACTTAAATTAATTTCACCTACTATTTTGCCATCTTTCAAATAAATAATTCTGTTGCCTCTCAAGGCACTTTTCTTATCATGAGTAACCATGATAATACTTTGTCCTTTATTGTTTAAATCAGTTAAAACATCTAAGACTGCTGATGAGTTTTCACTGTTTAAAGCCCCCGTAGGTTCATCGGCAAATATTACACTAGGATCATTTATTGCTGCTCTTACAATTCCTGCTCTTTGACATTCACCACCAGATACTTGATTCATGTTTTTGCGATAAGTCACTTCCGGAATATTAACGCTTTTAAATAGTTTTTTTGCTTTATCAATGACCTCTTTCTTATCATTATTAATAAGAAGCCCTGACGTTAATACATTGTCCATTAGACTCATTTTATCAAGCATATAAATTTGTTGGAAAACGAATCCACAATTCTTTCTTCTAAATACAGCTAAAGCATCATTATTCATTTTACATATATCTTTATCTTTGAAGATTATACTTCCTGAATTAGCTTTATCCATACCTGATAATAAATACATTAAAGTAGATTTCCCAGCACCACTAGATCCCATTATAATAGTGAAATCTTTATCATAGATTTCTAAATCTAAATTATTAATAATCGTTTGTTCTATTCCCCCGCTATTAAAACTTTTAACTAAATTTTTTGTACTAATAATTACTTCTTTACCCATTCTAGTCACCATCCTTAATTAATTTTGAAATAAATGAAAGTGATCCTTTCTTAGCTCCATAGATACTTTCTAATGTTTCAATAAATACTGATACACTTGCTTTGTTTACTTCACAATGATCAAACATTTCATTACTCAATATTAAAGTCATACGAACTCTTTCTTCGATATTATCATCATTTGTAAATATTCCCTCTTTTATAGCTTCTCTTACAATAGAAGATAAAAGTGGAACTGCTTCATCAATGATTCTATCATTGGTTTTTTTATGTAATACAATATTTTCTTTAGTATGAATCACATCTTGCATAGATTGTTCTTCCGGCATTACTCGGAGAGCTAGTATAGTATATACAAGTTTTTTCTCTATGCTTAGATCTGAGTTTACTACTTGTTCTGCTCTTGCTACACATTCATCTATCATCATATTGATAATTTCCTCTAGCATTTGTTCTTTACTTTCAAAATGATAATAATATGTCCCTTTAGCAATGCCTGCTTTGGCAATAATTTCATCAACGGAAGTATTTTCATATCCTTTAGTTATAAATAATTCATAAGCTGTTTTCATAAGCTCTTTTTTTCTTATTTCTCTTTTCAAATTACTCACTTCATTTTTAGACTGATAGTCGGT
>CAZKFB010000069.1:0-3445 GCA_964551965.1 uncultured Muribaculaceae bacterium | reverse complement strand
TTAAATATGTGCCAGTAACATTATTATGCATAGTTTCATCAAATACTTTAGTATCTCTATGATCTAACTCAATATCAGTTACTATTGCTGCATTATTAATTAATACATCTAACTTTATATTATTACTCTTTAATTTGTCTAACATCCGTATAACCACATCTTCATTAGATATATCACCAAAAATTACTAAACATTGATTATTATACTTACTCTCCAAATCATCTTTAATTTTATTAAGTATATCTTCATCTTCAAAATCATTTAATACAACATTGTAGCCTTCAGAAGAATATTTGATTGCTAATACTTTCCCCAAGCCTCTTCTTGCTCCAGTAATTAATACAGTTTTCATTGATTCACCTCCAAAAATAAAAAGCCATGAATGTAGGGACCTAACTCGGCGGTACCACCCTACTTCATGACTTATCATGCAACTTTTTATCTTAACGCGATATGACGATTTAAACTCCAGACCCATTCGACTAAACTTCATTATGTTTGCTTTCACCTAATCAAACTCTCTAATAATAACTATATTTAGCTTCTTTCCTTCGCTGTTTAACAATCTTAATATAGCATATTTCTTTATTCTTTTCAACAAGAAAAAGAAGACATATTAATGTCTTCTAGATATTATCCCAAGTATTAAACTTTTTCTTTTTATTCTTATTCTTCTTAATTCTTGCTATTAAGAATAAGAATGATCCAAATATAATACCAACTATTCCTACAATTATAGCAATTAAATCTGTTTTTCTAAATTGTTTTACCTTTTTAACTTCAGCTTCTTTTGTTGTTGTTGAAGTTTGAATGTTCTTAGTTGTCGTTGGGGTTGTAGGTTTTGCTGATTCAGTCGGTTTTGTTGTCTCTGTTGGTTTTGTAGTTACAACAGGCTTAGTATTTGGTTTTGATGGATTAATAGGTTTAACTACATTGATATTTTTATCAGGATCTGTTGGTTTTGTTGGTTGAACCGGTTTAACAGGTTCATCCGGAACAATAATATCCTTTTTTATCCAATTAACTGCTGCAGTCATATAATAAACCTTACCAAATTCATCTTGGCAATGGAAAGTAAACACTCCATTTGTAGTAAATGTATATGTTCCATTTCCAGCATTATTTAAAATATTAAGTTTGTTATTTGAAATAACTTTAACAGTTACTGGGCCTTCAGTTTCTTCTACTGTACTATATTCTAAACGTACAATAGTATTCTCTCTTATCCAATTAACTTCAGCTGTAGTAGAACCAATATTTCCATATTCATCAACATATTCAAATGTAAATTCTCCATTTGTAGTAAATGTATATTTATTTGATCCACCATTATTTATTATTTTAATTCCATCTCTTAGTACTAGATTTGCTGTAACTGAATCAGTAGTTACACTCTCTGTACTATATTCTACAACTAGTAGTGGAGTCTTTTTATAAATCCAATCTACTGTTACATCAGCAGTTCCCTTATTTCCTGCCGCATCGACAAATTCAAATGTAAACGTTCCATTCTCTGTGAAAGTATAACTCATACTTCCGTTATTGTTTAAGACTGTTACATCTTCACTAGGCTTAAGAGTTACTACTACATCTTTATTAGTTTTATCTTTTGTACTGTACTCTATTTCTGCTGTTGGTGCTTCTCTATCAATCCAATCTACCTTAACGTAAGTAGACCCTTTATTTCCGGCTTTATCCATATATTCAAATACGAACTCACCGTTTTCTGTAAATGTATACTTATTTGAACCGCCATTATTTAGAATAATAAGTTCACCATCAGGATTTTGTAATCTAACTGTTACATCTTCATTAGTAGGTTTTAGTGTACTATATCTTACTTTTGCTGTTGGTGCTTCTTTATCAATCCAATCTACCTTAGCAGTAAATGTTTTACTTCTTCCGAAATGATCAATAAATTCGAATGTAAATTCTCCGTTTTCAGTAAATGTATATTTATTACTTCCATTATTATTAGTAATAACAATATTTTTATTAGATTTAATAGTTGCTACTACATCACTTGATGTAATAGTTTTAATATTGTAGTCAACTTCAACACTTAATGGAATCTTATCTATCCAGTTAACTGTTACTTTTGCAACTCCTGCATTTCCATATTCATCAATATATTCAAAATAGAACTCTCCATTTTCCGTAAATGTATATGTATTAGATCCACCATTATTAATAATGGTAATAGGTCTTTCGGATATTAAAGTTGCTGTGACATCTTCATCAGTTAATGTATTTTTATCGAATACAAAACTAATTTTATTCTCTACATGAGCCGTTATCCAATCTACATTAGCTGTAGCTGTTCCTCTATTTCCGGCTGCATCCACAAATTCAAATGTGAATGTTCCATTCTTAATGAATACATATTTATTTGAACCATTATTATTAATAATTGTTACAACTTCACTAGTTGATAATGTCGCTGTTACTGGTTTATCAGTAGAACTATTAACATCAAATGTTATAGTTCCTGTAGGTGCTACTTTATCAATCCAATTAACTTTAGCAGTTGCAGATCCTTTATTTCCTGCCTCATCTACGAATTCAAATTTAAATTCTCCATTCTCAGAGAATGTATATGTATTTAAGCCATTATTATTTGTTATTGTTACTCCTTCAGGGACAATGATTGTTGCTACAACATTACCATTAGTTGGTTTTGTTGTGCTATATGTTACTTCTGCTGTTGGAGCATTTTTATTAATCCAATCTACTGTTACAGTTAAGCTTCCTGCATTTCCTGCTACATCTACAAATTCAAATGTAAATGATCCATTTTCAGTAAATGTATAAGTTAAACTTCCATTATTATTTGTAACTGTTACTGGTTCGCTTGGAACTAATGTTGCTATTACATCTTGATTTGTAATGTCTGTCGTATTAAATGTTACTGTTCCGGTTGGAGCAATCTTATCAATCCAACTTACTTCTGCAGTGAACACTCCCTTATTTCCTGCCTCATCAACAAATTCAAAAGTGAATATGCCATTATCAGTAAATACATATCTATTAGATCCGTTGTTATTTGTAATAGTTACTCCTTCAGCAACTTTTATTGTTGCTACAACACTTCCGTTTGTAACACTCGTAGTACTATAAGTTACTTCTGCTGTTGGGGCATTTTTATTTATCCAATCTACTGATGCTGTACAAGTTCCTTTATTGCCTGCTTCATCGACAAACTCAAATGTAAATGATCCGTTTTCAGTAAATGTATAAGTTAATTTGCCACCATTATTTGTAACTGTTATATCTTCACTAGGTACTAATGTAGCAACTACATTTTGATTAGTTATATCAGCAGGATTATATTTAACTTCTGCTGTTGGAGCTGTTTTATCGATCCAATCTACTGTTACTGTATAAGTTCCAACATTGCCTGCCTCATCGACAAATTCAAATGTAAATGTTCCATTTTCCGTAAATA
>CAZKFB010000068.1:0-3985 GCA_964551965.1 uncultured Muribaculaceae bacterium | reverse complement strand
TCATATAAGAATACTGCACTAGCTATATTAAATAAAGCACCAATACAAGCAAAACATGGAGTTGTTACAGCAAGAAAATCTAAATAAGTAAGTGTACAAGTAGTTGAATAACTAGTAACTAAATAATCTAAGAAAAATGAAGATAATAAAGATACAATAGCTCCATTCATTGCTCCCAATATAACAAAGAAAGAAAAACTAACATTAATACGTGTAGAAAACTTCATATAATCACTCCCTAGTTTAATTATAATATCTAATAAATTAAAAATAAAATAACTTATGTTCATTTTACAAAGTATTGACTATATGATATAATACACCCTCAAAAGAAGGGGTTATATATGATATTAAGATTGGATTATAAAACAGAAATAAATCCAAGCATTATATTAAAAGAAGAATCCAAAGTAATAGATTTTGCTCACGCTACTAAGTTACCTTATGAAATAATAACTAAAAGATTAAATATACCGGCTACTGATCAATCTAGATATGACAATTGGTATAGTATCATGCATGAAAGTTATTATTTTAAAAATAGAACTTACTTGCAAAATATATTAAATGAATTGCTTGGAGTACTATTATCTAAACATATGGGATTTAATTCAATTGAATATGAACTTGCTACATTAAATGGGAGTATTATTGGTTTATTAAGCAAGAACTTTAGAAAAGATAATACTAAATATTTATATGCTACTGAATTAACTAAAAGAGATCATAAAATAATTGCTCATTATCTAACCGCAAAAGAAAGTATTTTAAACTTAGAATATAAAAGGAAACTATATGATTATATCATGCGTTTATACTACGCTGCATCATTCGATTTAACTATAAATGTATTGTGCGAGAAAAAATGTCTCATACCACACTTATCTACCCTATTTGATTATGAAAAATCATTAATGGACACTGAAGAAGATGCAATATATGATCCATTTGTTGACATGTATATAATGGGCAAGACAATTAAAACCATACTAGATAATAATCCATCAATGGAAACTAGTATAAATAAAGTTCTAGAATTTAATATGAATGATTCATTAAGTTCTATAGAAGACACTTATAATATTTCTATACCTGATGATGTAAAAGAAAAATATCTTGAATACGATAAATTAAGAAAAGAATTTATTGAAGAAAAAATTTACAAACGGATACCTTAATTATAACAATTAAAAACCAAGTATTAATTTACTTGGTTTTCTTGTGTATTAATTTCTGTTTGTTCTACTATTCCCGTAGATGAATAACCATCAACTTGCTGGGTCTCTACTTGTTGTACTTCAGTCTTAAAAGTAACTGTAATAATTCCATTTGCATCTTTACTTATTACAGTACTAGTATCATCATTTAACATACTTTCTGTAATTGAGAAATTAAATGGAGCTAGAATCGTATTAATACTTGCAACAGTATCTGCATCAGTTGCTCCCGGATTAAACGATAACGCATAAACTGTATCAGGATTTACTTCATATATTTCAATATAGTGAATGCTTGTTTCGGCATCGCCAGTAGGTACTGAGTGAACTAAAGCTACAACAGTTTGAGATCCATCAGTATAAGGTCCTAAGTAAGTGTATGTTTCTACACTAGGCTTCGCTAATAATTTTGATATTATAGCACTTCTAATAGATTTTCTATTTACCTCACTTATATCACTGAACGTTGCATCAAATTGACCACCAGAAATAATAGTTGCAAGACCTGGCATCACAGATTCGGAATATTTAATTTCTAGACTTGTAGGTGGATAAACATAAAGCCAAATAGTATCTTCAATTTTAATTTGTCTCTTACCACCATGATATAAACCTCTAATAATTAAACTATCATCAGTACAATTCAATAAATCAACAAATGATACTTTATAATTTCTAATATAATCTATTAAATCAGTTTTTTGTTGTACTGTGTATGATGTATACATATCTAAATATTCCCCGAATAGACTTAAGTACTCATCTAATGTAGCAGTTTTATCTTTAAACCAGAAATATCCTGCTTTATCTTTATCTAAATATGTATAAGCATAACTTTCAAAATTTCTACTCTTTATATATATATAGTACTTATCATTAGAACTAACGCTTAAACCTTTTAACAATCCATCAGTCGTGATATTACTATTATCTTCTCTATATACTGAATTAAAATAGTTTATTTCTTCAGCAGAAGATAAATAATTATTCTTGATATATGTATAGGAACTATCTTCATAAGTCTTAGGAATATATAATACTCCATCTTCAATATATGGTACTAGCTTTGGAGGAACATAGAACGAATCATAACTATATTTAAAAGTTTTACTTCCTAAGTCATATATTATATTTTCGTACGATGTAGATCCTTTACTTCTAAATTGTTCCTTAACATTAAATGTTGATTGTAGATAATCATTTATATGAATATCATCAGCATTACAAGTATAATTAACTTTTATTTCTTTATCTAAAAATTCTTCAACATAAGCTTTCTTAAACTCTAATGTTGCTTTGTTTCCGTTTGAAGTGAATGTTGCCATAGTTGAAGATACATTCGTTGAATTAATTGTACAAGCCGAATCAACTGTAAAAGTATATTTTACATTTTCATCAGTAGACATCACATAATTACTTCGATAAAAAGAACCAATTAACCCTAAAGTTTTTGGAGCATTACTTGTTCTATTATCATTTATTAAGCTAATTGTTTTTTTATCTAATTGTTTATATTTAACATTATATACTAGATGTGAATCATTAAATGTATAATATTTAGAATTAGTTTTAGGGAATACACAAAATGTACTCGCACTAGCAACTACTAATGTTACAAATAATGATTTTTTTATCTTTTTTAAATTTACATTCATGTAATTCCCTCCTTACTAATCTATTTGTTTTGCTGAATATCCCACTATTAAAGTATGATCATTAACATTTCCTGCACTGTCATTATCTTTAATGGTATGATCTAATGTTACTTTATAATATCTAACTTGTTTTGAATCACTCGGATTAATAGTATATTCTATTTTATCTAAAGAAGATATCTTTGTAGTTAAATTCTCTTTTACCTCAATAATATCTTTTATCTTAAAAGAATCGGTATAAATTGGATCTATTTTTGGTGTAATTACCACAAATGATGATACTTCAAGTTCTGTAGTATCTACTTTAAAATAAAAGTCATAAGTTTCTAATGGTCTTGTAATATCAGTAGAACAAGCTAGATCAGAACTTTGATTTGAACATTTATCTAAATAATCTACTTTTATATTAAACTTAGCAACTTTTGCTTCCGTATTTCCACTAAATGAAGACATATATTTTGAATAAGTTATTACAGAAGTAAGAATACACAATGTTCCTACATACATGAATAACCATTTTCTTAAATTCTTTTTAAATGTCTTACTATGTAATAACCCTTTCATATTTATTTCTCCTTACTTACTCTTTTAGTTTTAGTATTTGAATTTCCTTTAGTTGTCTTTTTCTTTTCTTCTACTTTAGCTCTAGAATTCTTAGCTTTAGTATCTGTTTCTTTTTTGGTATTTGTATTAGATACCTTTTTCTTATTCTCTACTTTTGTCTTAGTAGTATTTTTTACTTCCTTGGTCTTAGTAGATTTCTTTTCTTTTTCTGAATTTTCTTTATACTTTAAAAATTCTTCATATTCTTTTTCTTCTTCGGTAATAATTGGATTTCCCTCCTTATCTGTACTTACAAGTACACATACGAGAATTCCAATTACTAATATCAAAACCATAGTTATAGGGCTTTGAAAAGATGCCATTAATTTACCCATACCATTTAGTCTAGTAACATATTTAGCAACTATATCATCCTTATTGATAGTACCTTGATCTTCTGAGTTATTATTATCACCCTTAGTTATGTATTCACCATCTTTTATTTCAATTATTCGGTGAGTTACAAAAGATCCTTTTTCATCATAGAATGTTATAATATCATTTTCTTTT
>CAZKFB010000067.1:0-4210 GCA_964551965.1 uncultured Muribaculaceae bacterium | reverse complement strand
CCATTAGTATATCGAGATGGTGGAAGTAAAGAATATCATTATAAAGATTATACAATTATAAAGCTTAATATATTAGATGGAAGTAAAGATGTATATATTGGTAACAAAAAATTATCAGTAAATGATGTTGCATAAAAAATACTCACTTTATCGTGAGTATTTTTATTTTATATCTTCTTTTATTAGAGATATTAATTTATTTACACAAAAGTTTGGAATAGTATGTTTTAATGTAGCAATACCAATATATCTTTTAGGAATACTTGGTGTTACTTTAATTTCATATAAAGATTTATTATTTAATTCTGTTTTAATAAATTCTTTTGTAGCATAACCAATTCCAAATCCAGCACTAACAAGATCCATAATTAAATTATAACTAACTACTTCCATAGTTGGTTTTATTTTTTTATTATTATCATTTAGATAAGTATCTAAGTATTCACGAGTATTAGATGGATTTTTTTGAAATATAAGTGGGTATTTATCTAAATTATCTAGAGTTATTGATCCTTTAGTCATATCATAGTATTTTTTATTACCAACAAATATATCTTGGACGTCTAAAACTTTCATTAGATTTAGATCTTTTGTTTCTTTCATAGGTAGATTAAGAAATAGAATATCTAGATTACCATTTCTCAACTCTTTAATTAGAGTAGTAGTCAAAGTATTAACAATACTAATCTCAATATTGGGATATCTTTCATGAAATATTGCAAGATATGGCATAAGAACATGTTTAGATACAGTAGTGCTTGCTCCGATTCTAATAGTTCCATACTCTAAGTTCTTAAGATTTGTTAAGGCGTTCTCACCATTATTAAATGCTTCAATTCCAACTTTTACATAATTGAATAGAACTTGGCCTTCTTCTGTTAAAGTAACTCCACTTTTAGTTCTCGTAAATAAAGTCAAATCTAGTTTTTCTTCTAATGATTTAATTTGAAATGTTACCGCCGGTTGAGATATTAATAATTCTTCTGCAGCTTTACTAATACTTTTATTTATGGCAACATAGTAAAATATTCGATAAGATTCATAACTGATATTCATATATAAATGCTCCTTATATATAGTATAAACAATATATATTATACTTATATCATATTTCAATATATAATACAAGCAAGAAAGAAGGAAAATATATGTTAAAAGACAGAAAATTAAGATTTGATTATACATTAGGAGGCAACTGTTATGGTTATTGTAGAATCGAGGGTTATAGTGGGGATCTTTGGGGACCAGTAAGAGATAAGAATATTATTAAAGAAATAGATACGGAAGACTATTATTTGGCTGAAGTTAAAACGAGTGACACTGATAGTGATTATCATACATTTAGTATTGATTATTATTTTAATGGTTTATTCTTAAATTTCAATTTAAATGAAATAGATACAGTAAAGTATTTTGGTGTTGATCTTAAGGATAGATTATTTCCTAAAGAAGAGTTAATTGATTTTGTTGAAACTGTATTAAATGAATATGGTTTAGTTAAAAAGAATGATGAACATGATGTTGATATTGTAAGTGGATGTTTAAAGATAACTTTACCAAATAGAGTGTTAGATGATGAAATGATTACTATTTGTAAGAGCATTTCTAAATCCATTAGAAATTATTATTCCTATAAGGGAGTACATATTACAAGAATGTTTGGTAGTTATGTATTACTTATGAATGTTAATGGAGAGTTAAAAGCAGTGATGGCTACTCCTATACCAATTAAGTATTGCCCACTTATGATTAAACTATTAAAAGAAGTAGGTGGAGAAACTGCTAATAAACTTATTGATAGTTTAAATGTGAGTGATGAAGAGAACCAAACTAAACTTATGTGTGAACTTATTAATGAAGTAGTTATTGGTACTGGTTATTTTGATACTAACCGTCCATTAAACTCTTGTGAAGCAAATGTATTATTTGGTGCTAGTGAAACTATTTCTTCAGCTTTCAAAAATGATATGTTAGATGCTGCTGTAATTGTTTCTAATAACTTAGGGACTATTATTACAACTAATGATGAAAATACTCAAGGAGCTGTTAAAAGAATGACTGGATTATTCTATACTAGTCCATCAAAGACTCTTGTTGATGAAGCATATAATGTTGGAATAATACCGGTATTCCCTTATACGGCAGAAATTGATCAATTAGAGGGAGTAAGAGAAGCTATTAGATTAGGTTATAAGAGAATAGCTGTTACATTAGCTGCCCAAGATAATGAATTATTAGATAAACTAAAAGAATTAGAGACTGATGGAGTAACAATCTATAAGTTTGGATTATGTTCTACCGGAATAAAAAGAAAAACAGCATTACTTATGAAAAATAATGCAGATATAATTTGGTCTTGTGCATCTAAATATGTAGGTGAATTAATTGAACCTAATGCTATTGCACAAGTAGGAATTAAAATACCAGTTCATATAATGACTAAAAAAGGTTGGGAGTTAGTTAAAAATCATTTAGAGGTAATGTCACAGACAAATATTGATGAAGTAGAATTAAGAAAAGGTGATAATAAACCAGTCTTCTTACATTCAAATGATGAAATAAAGAAATTAGTAAGAAAAGATATTAAGAAATGTAGTGATTGTCCACATCCATGTATATAAAGATTATAGAGATATAATCTTTTTATTTCTTCATTAAATTTCTTTTAGACAACTTATCTACTCGGGTAAATTGTTCTTATTTATTACCTCTTTTTACATTTTGGCGGCGCCGACAAAATGTTCATTTTCATTGACTTGTTGAGGTCAATAAGCAAATTTCTATCTATTAAATAACAAGTATATCGACTTAATTTGTAATCAATAACTGTCTTTGTAGAAACTCCAGCTTTTACGATTTTGGGGGAAACTCCAAAATGGTAATTAATGTTATGATTACGATGTTATTCGTTGTTATCATTATTTTCTAATAAGTTGGCTTTCTTTTCTATTTCTTTTAAAGATTTTTGGGGCGTAGGTAAATCTTCAGGCATAGTTCCTCCATTTTTTGCAATAACTTCTCTTATGTTTTTTCCGATTATAAAATGAACATCTTTTGCTTTACTTTCTTCAGTTACATTATCTTTGATTAACTTTTGTTTAGTTTGATTTATTCTGAACAAATTTGCGACTAATTCATCTTCTCCCATATTATCTAAGATGTCTTCACGATATCTTAGATTCTTTCTTTTTGCAATATCATTAGCAGTCTCGCCATTGTATAGTCCTTTATAGCCAGCATTATGAAATTCAGCCATATTCTTGACTCCAGAATTAATGGCAACTCTATTTAATGAATAGTTACCTTTTTTAGTTAAATTTCTTTGATATATTCTTTTTTCATCTTCAGATAGTTCTTCATATTCTTTTTCAAATATTTCTTGCTTTCTAGTTTGAATTGCAAAATAGGTTTGACCTAAAGCAACTACTTCTTTTCTTGGATCAGAGTTTTGAACTATTAAATAACAAGCATATCTTGATAACTGATAATCTAGAATTGGTTTAGAAGTTACACCTGCTTCTACGATTTTGGAGTAAACCCCAAAATGGGAATTTTCTTGATTATTGCTTCCTGAATGGGTTCATTGTAAATGATTCAACTTTCCTTTCATTTTCTAAGATATTCTCAATGAATTCATTCATTGTGCAACCGTATGTTGGTTGATCATATTCATAAATATGTAAATGACTGATGATTTCTTCATCGATAGAATTTCTTTGTTTATTGTATTCTATATGTTTTTCTCTTTGATAACGAATTGCATCTTCATACGATGTAAATTCCTGTATTCCCCTATTATTAAAATCAGAGTTTTCAAAATAATTATACTTTCCATCCTCTTCATATACTAAATATGTATGAGTTGAATAAGAGTTTTTATAGGGAAACTCAAACCATATATAAAATGTTTTAAAATTATAGTTATGCGTTTTAAACCAATTTCTTTCTAGTTCAACTTGATCAAAACAATGTCCATACCCTACTTTCCTTAATCTTTCGGGACTTGAAAGATGCCATTTTGTTTGACATCCCTCTTGAAATTCTTGATTATCCCATGGTCCATATGCTTTACCATTTACATCTACAAATCCATATTTTATATTCTCATCCATATACTTTAATAATTGTTCTGGAGTTTTTATATCTTCGTACTTCATTTTTACCTCTCTATAAATTGTATCAAGTTTGTTATTTTATTGTCTGTTTCTTG
>CAZKFB010000066.1:0-4215 GCA_964551965.1 uncultured Muribaculaceae bacterium | reverse complement strand
TATATTAATTGAGGCACCTGCATTATACTGAGTTCCACTAGTACTATCTAGTCTCCAACCCTTAAATACATATCCAGTTTTTTCAATACTATTTGCTAATGTAAATGTATGACTTGTACATCCTGAACCACTATTGTAGTATTGAGTAGCAGTTTGCTTAGCTGGTGTTGTCTTACCACCTTGAGGATCATAAGATAATGTTATTGTTCTATTATATACTGCAAATAGTTCATATGATCTAACCATCGATACTGTTTGATTTGCATTATAGTTTTGAACTTTCTTTTCTTTATTATCTCTCCATCCAATAGCACTGTAACCACTTATAGCTACAGGAGTTTTAATAGTTCTAGTTGGTATACTAGACCATTCTCCACCTTGATGTGCTATATATTCAACTGTAGATAATAATGTTTCTGTCTTAGATGAGATATCAGCTTTTCCTGTAGCATTTTCATCTATTTCATCACCAGTTACTCCATCAACGTGAGTACCATCATGATAAGTTAACTCAGTTATTTGAGTATAATAAGCATAATAATTTGTATTAGCACTTATATTTAAGCTTGATGCAGTATTCTTATTTGTAGTTGAACTCCATGATTGGAATACTGTACTCTTATGATTTGATGGTGTAGATGGTGTAGATATAGTACATGAAGTTGCCCCATTATATAATCCACACGATGAAGTTACATTAGTTACTGATCCATTATTGAAGTAATAGAATGTTCCAATTAAATCTTGTGATTTCTTAGTAATTGAATAGAAATCAGTATTTTGATTAATTGTTACTGCTAGACCAATACCAGCATCTACATTTATTGAACCTCTTTCTTTAGACCAACCTACAGCTTGATATGAATCATTAACAGTAATAGTTCCAACAGGAGCATTACATTCTGTTTCATTATTATAAATATCACATGTTGTAACTGGACTATCAGAAGTACCTGCATTAGTATCATACATCATCCAATTAGCATTTAATGTCTTCTTATATACAGCATATAATGTTGAATCATTAGCAGGTATTATATATTCTGTTAAGATATCTTTTGAATCAGGACTAGTTGCCCATCCAATGAATTCATATCCTTCTCTTGGAATTGCATTATAGTTTTCTAATTCAAATGATTCTTCGAAATATTTTGGAATAACATTATTATTTGGATTTGATCCACCATTTGCTTCTCCATCTAAAGTTACTGTATAACTATTAGGAGTCCATTTAGCATACATCGTTGAATTATCATTAATCTCAACTGTATCATTAGGTTGATAACTCTTAGTATTATCATTTTCTAATAACCATGACTCTAATCTTACACCCGTTTTAGTAGGAGCTCCAGCAACAATAAAGCTTACTTTATTATCAGGATTCTTAATATATGAATTATACCATACTACTTTACTTTCAGTTTCTGGTATTGGGTTTCCTCCTAAAGTAGCATATCTTAATGATAATACCTTAGAATATACACCATAGAATGTTTCATCTTCTATTACATTTAAAGTTTCTTGAGGTTGATATTCTGCTGTCTCAGCATTACCATCTTTTCTCCATCCATCAGTTACAAATCCAGCAACACCATCAGGAGTTGATAACTTAATTGTTGCTTCTAATGATGTAATACCCGTAGTATTAGTTAAATACTTAGCTGTTACTAAATCTGTTTCTCTTGATTGAGGAGTTGTATCTGTATACATCCCACTTAAATATGTAATTGTTAATATCTTGTCATATACACCATAGAATGTTGTATTTGTACTTATAGTCTGTTCTTTAGCAATAATTACTGAATTTGGACTTGAACTCCATGAAGATAATACTCCACCATCATGAGTAAATCCACTTAATTCGGATTCTGTTACACAACTAGTATTATTATTATATAGATAACATTTACTTGCTTTAGTTTTTCTTACATTTCCATCATAATAAATGTATGTACTAGTTAATGGATTAGTATTTTTTACAATTGTATAGAATGTAGTGTTATCTTTTAATTTTACTGTATCGCCAGGTGAATATTGTTTCTCTGTTGCTTGTTGATTTGTATTCCATCCAATAAACTCTATGTAGTTATAATTAGAAGTTACTGCAGGCATTTTAATATTTTCTCCATCAGAATTATTATATATTGTAAATTTAATTACATTTCCGTCAGGAATATATAATGCACTTTGATCAATATTTTCAAATCTAACAGTTATATTTTTTCTATATATAGCATATAGGGTTACTTTGTTAGTTCCTTCAGTTGGAGTATAGCTTGTTAGTCCTGTACTTGTTGCTGTAGGATAAAGACTCCATCCAACAAATTCATATCCCCTTCTGTATGCAATTATTTTAGATAAATCTATTGGTTTTGATACTCCATGAACATATGTAGATGATTCTACACTTGATGAAGATCCCCCATTAGTCTTATAATCGAATACTACTAATGTAGCATTTTCTGTCCATTCTGCTTCAAATGTCTTTGATGTATCAAATGGATATGTTATACCTTGATTATAATGTTCTCCTTCGGAATTCCAACCATTAAATATAAAGCCGTCATTCTTCATATCTACTCCGGAATCTAATGTTACTAGAGCTTGTGATGTAGTTCCTGAACCAGCATTATAATATATCTTATATTTTCTACTTTCTGGTACTTTAGAAGAACCTTCACTTGTATAACTTATTGTTATTTCTTTTGAATAAATAGCATAGTAAGTAACATTGCTATTAGCATCTATTTGATCTCCCGGAGTTACTGTAGCATCTTCGGTTTTTAAATCATCTCTCCAACCAATAATAGTATAGTTATTCTTTTCAATTGGTGTAGGAGCTATTACTTTTGATGTTACTTTCTTAATTTCGTTTTCTGTAACTATAAAGTCTACTCCCGTTCTCATAGTTTCAATATGCGTACTGTCACTTACGAAATTAATTTCATATGAATCATCATAGTATGCATAGAACGTCTTTCCACCCGTTATTACATAATCATCAGGTTCAACTACTTTATTATCAGAACTTGTAAATCCAGCAAGTTCCTTTCCTTCATAATCATCACTTTTTATTTCATCTATAGAAACACTACATTCTGTATCTCCATTATATAAATAACATGTTTTAACTTCTTTACTTGGTTCTCCATCTTTTAATATAATGAATGTAGCTGTATTAGGAATTAAATTTCTTGTAACTGAATATATAACTTCATTATTAGATACTAATAGTTTATCTCCACCTTGAATTTCTGCAGTATCATCTTTTTCTCTTGACCATCCTAATGCCTCATATCTTACACGAGGACTTATCTTAGGAGCTATTACTTCACATTCAGTTTCATTATTATATACTTCACATTCTGCCTTATCATATTCAGCAACAGCAGGTATATTTCCTTGTTTATTATATATTTCAAATCTAGCTGAAATCACTTTTTTAAAGATAGCATATAAAGTTGTATCTTCAGTTATATTAACTGTTTCTAATGCAAAATTAGCTTTAGGGTCAGTATTCCATCCGACAAATGTATAACCATCTTTATTAGCAGTTACACTTAAGTCTGCCCTATCTTCATAAGATACTGTATCAGTATCTTTACTAACACTAGTTCCACCATTAGTCTTATAGTCGTATTTAACAACACTCTTTCTAACATTAATAGTTCTAACTTCTTCAGTAATTAATCCTGATCCACTTCTACCTATTGCTTTAACATCTACTTCTCCACTAGGTAAATCTCGTAAGTTAGTTAATACATATTGTCTTCCTTCATCAACATAAAAATAATAAACATTTCCTTTAGAAACACTATATTTAACATTGAACAATCCATCTACTGTATGAGGAGCTCCCTCAATTACATTATTATATTCTTCCGTTGCTTTTATCTTAATTGGTTCAGAATCTACTTTAACCATTACAGTATCACAAACAACTCCTGAAGTATTGCCATATTTATCAAATGCTTCAGCACATATATGTTGAGGTAATTCATTAGTTGGATAATCGATAAAATTAGATGAACTATTTCCTTCAACATTAATATTTTTATCAGGTTTACATTCACTATCACTAGTTAAACAATAATAAGATTTACCTAATTCAACTGTTGATTGAATATCAACTAATCTGCTTGCTTCAGTCTTATATTCTCCTTCTCCTTTAGTATTTAATAACAGTTTAGTTTTACTATCATCATAAAATAATGC
>CAZKFB010000065.1:1321-4353 GCA_964551965.1 uncultured Muribaculaceae bacterium | reverse complement strand
TGTTTTAATTGTCCATTTAGGATTGCCCCAAAAACTAAAACCAATAGATTGATATAAAAGCATAAAGTTTACTATTTTATCAATACTTAAATCTAGAAAACCAAATATGTTACTCTCTCCCCAATACTTTCCAATAGTTACTCCACTAGAGATTAGTTCATCTATTACCGAATAATTAATTTTAATATTTTTACTAAACTTACATACTTCCTGACATGATTCAGTTATTTGAGTAAATAGATTCATAAGGTACCTACTTTCTTTTTTTTATATTTTTATCAAAGTATTCTTGAAATAATTCATCATTCTTTTTTAAATCATTAATAATTTCTTTATGAAAGAAGTAATAAGCTTTTTGAGGTATTCCATCAACACATCCATTCAAAGATGCTAAATATTTCATGGCATCTTTCACATGCTCTTTAGTTGTCATTTCTTCATACTTTTCTGCTTTTGTTAATGCATAATAACCTTCTTTATTAAATACGGCATTAAATATTCCATCAAGAACTACTTCCTGTCCATCAATACTTGCTTCTAACCAACTATGTAAATGTCGCGATTTATCAGTTAGTAAGTAGATATAGCCCGTAACTATTCTTACTTGAAAATCGAGTTTTAAACTAATATCATTTACTTTATCAAAACATGTTCCCGTACGATCTTCCGTTTCTAGATCTGGACATTTATTTAATAGTTTTGGGAATACTTTAGATAAAGGTTCTACTTCAATTGTTACATCATCTCGTTCAATTATAATTTTGGGAATTCCATTACGTTCAATCTTTGCTAAATGAACATCATTTTGGTTTCTAACGGAATCCAAATATTGATCTATTTTATTTAAATCGGCATCCTTTAAAGTAAAATATGCAATCGATAATAATATATTATAGTCATCGATATAAAAGTATTTACAATCAATTGAACGTAAATAATCTAGTATTCCTTCAGAATCTTGTTTTTCAATTAAATCAATTAATATTTTATCTATTTCTTGAATTTCATCAAAAGGATCAACGAATAATTTTTCATAACTTATAGTCTGCATTATCTTTTCTCCTAAATATCTCAAGTCTATTTTATCATAAAAGAAGACACATTAAAACTCGAACTAAGTCCGAGTTTTATTATTTATCATTTTCAACAATTAGATACTTGTAGTATTTCCAAGCAAGAACTTTAGTAACGGAGTCATCAATAATTGATTCATCTATTTTATGGTTATTAACACCATTTTTAATTTCCTCAAATGCATCTTCATAGTTAGTTACAATTAATAAATCATTACCGGCAAGAATAGCTCCCATATACTTTGAAGCAATATTCCTAGTAGCTCCCATATCTAAATCATCAGTTATAGTAACTCCCGTAAATCCTAAATTATTCTTCAAGATATTATGGACACCTTTTGATAGAGTTGCCGGATTCTTATCATCAATACTCGTTATAATATTGTGACTTACAAGTATTGCTTCAGCTCCACTTTCTATTCCCTCTTTAAATGGAAGTATATCATTATTCATGATGTCATCATAACTTCTTACATCCTCCGAAGCACTTATATGGGTATCTGAATTATTTCCATATCCAGGAAAATGCTTTAAAACATAAGAGACATTTGTACCTTTACTAGCATCAATTACACTTTTAGCATAATTCGCGGTAATAGATGCATTTTGTCCAATCGTTCTAGGATACATATAAGCATTTGTATCTGTTGCAACATCAACAACCGGTGCTAAATTAACATTGAGCCCTAGATTATGTAATACATCACTTTTCTTTTTAACATCTTCTTTAATTAGCGATAAACCACCACTATCATATAACTCTTTAGGTGACTTAAATCTCTCACTTACGAGTTCACTATTGCTACTAATTCTAACGATATTACCTCCCTCTTCATCAACGGATGTAAGAAGTGGTATTTTGGCTTTATCTTGTAGACTAGCAATCATATTTTTTACTTCATCTTGATTTTTATTTCGGAAATCTTTTTCAAAGAATACATATCCTCCAACATCACTTACGGATTTATCAGGATATCTAATTAGTAATAATTGCTTTATTTTCTCATCTAAACTCATCGTTTTCATTTTATTTTCTGCTTGTTTATAAAAGTTCGAAAATATTCCTTTTTCATCTGATACTTCTCTACTTACTACTTTGTAATTAACTACTTCATTATCTTGTATTGTTTTAAACTTATCAATTACACCAATATATTCAAGAATAACTTCTTCACCAGCACTTAAATTCTTATCTTTAAATTTAAATGTATAAAGATCATTATTATTATCTTGAATAACTAATTTGTCTTTTTTGATTGATACTACCGTTCCTTCTAAAGAATTAATTCCACTTTTATCTTTTGCATTCTTAATAATAGCTATAATTCCAAATAGCAAAATAATAAAAACAAAAAATCCCAAAATCATATATTTATTTTTCATATCTTCACCTATTATTATTATATAGCATCGTTAAACAAATTATGATTACAATTGATATTCTTTTATTTCACAGTTTTTTAAACCACGATGTAAAAATTTACCATCTTGGATTCCTTCAAAATAGCCACTAAAGGCTTTTGAAACTCCACTATGTGCAACTATTAAAACAGAATCATAATCTTTTGTTTTAAGTTCATCTAAGAAGTCTTTAACACGATTAAAAAGATCAGGTATTCTTTCTTCATTACCATAATTAGTCTTTGAGTAATAATTCCAATAATCTTCACGATCAGTTGTACTTGTAGGCTTTCCTTCTAGCATTCCTGATTCTCTTTCTCGAAGTCTTTCATCAATTATAATATCTAACTTACCATTATTTATAATTTTAGCTGTATGAATAGCACGAGGTAATATAGATGAAAATATTACATCAAATTTATGATCACTCAATTGTTCTTTTAAAAATTCAGCTTGCTTTATTCCGCTTTCGTTTAAATCTTCAGATTTATAATTATAAATACCCAGTACATTGGAATTACATTCTCCATGTCTTACAATATATACTTTCATTATTGC
>CAZKFB010000065.1:0-1311 GCA_964551965.1 uncultured Muribaculaceae bacterium | reverse complement strand
CCTTATTTATTATACTTTATGACTTAGTATTACTACACTTTCAACGTGATATGTATTTGGAAACATATCTAGTGCATATATTTTCTTTACTTCATAAATACTCTTTAAAATGTTTAAATCTCTTGCTAATGTCATTGGATCACATGAAATGTAACAAAGATTTTTTGCACCAATATCCATTACTTGTTTTCTCGTCTCATCATTTAATCCACTTCTTGGTGGATCAACAATTACAGTATCAAACTTCATATTTAGTTTACTCAATATCTTAGATGTATCTCCAGCATAAAAATGAGCATTTGATACTCCATTATTTTTAGCATTTTCTTTCGCATCTATTATAGCATTATCAACTTTTTCGATGCCATAAATATTTTTGAATTGATTACTTAAGGATAATCCTAAAGTACCTACACCACAATAAAGATCAAGTAGATTTTTACCACTTAGATTATTTCTTAAAATATTAAAGATAAAACCCGCAATATAGTTATTGATTTGAAAAAAGGAATTGAATGATACTTTAAATTTCATATCATCAATCATATCATAAAAATAATTATTCTTTACTATTTTCTTATTATTAACAACTATGCCTTCAATATTCTCGGGAATATTATCATAATCAATTCTTACAGTTTCCCGACTGTAGATAGATATTAGTATTTTATTTTCATAATTAACTCTTATGGTAATTTCACCATTTTGGAAATTTAAAAAATCAATTTTAGCTAATAATACATTAATTGTATCATTAGCTATTAAACATTTTTCTATTTTACATAAATTATGAGTTGCTTCATCATAGAATCCTAATTTCCCATCAACTTTCTTCAATGTAATCTTGTTTCGATAAAATAAATCTTTATTACTTTCAATATATTTTATGGGAATATCAATATCAGCGTACTTCTTTAATATCTCCTGAACTTTATTAACCTTAAAAACATTCTGATATTCATTAGTCATATGCATGATGTTACAGCCACCGCACTCATTGTAATAAGGACATTTTGGTTCTACTCTATTTGGATTCTTTGCCTTTATTTCTAAAATCTCGGCTTCCGAATATTTTTTGTTATCTTTAACTTTAGTAATACTTACATCTTCTTCAGGTAAAGCATTTTTTACAAAACAGATTAGATCATCTTTATAGGTTATTCCTCTACCTTTATTATCTAACTTAGTTATAATCATTTTGTCTCTTCATATAAGCGTTTAACTTCTTTTATTGTTAAACTTCTATATTCTCCACTTTTTAAATTATCTAAAGTTAAATCGGCATATTTAATTCTCGTTAACTTATCTACT
>CAZKFB010000064.1:0-4415 GCA_964551965.1 uncultured Muribaculaceae bacterium | reverse complement strand
ATTCCCAAGAAATCTACTTATAACTAGTTACTCATATATTATTGGACTAAAAGCTGTTGCTTCATCAGTTACTATGGTGTATTACTTAAGTAGGAAGTTTAATACTAAATCTTTACTCTTAATACCGATGGGAATAATGTACGCCTTCTCAGCTTATTTCTCAGCTTATTACTGGAATATAATGTGGCTGGATGGAATGGTATTCTTACCTATTATTACTCTAGGTATTGAAAATATCATAAATAAAAAGAAATGGAAATTATATACTTTCTCATTAGCACTTATGTTACTAGCAAATTACTTTATTGGGTATATGATATGTATTTATTCAGTTGTATACTTTATCTTCTATAATTTATATAAAACCAAATTTAGTATTAAGAATTGGAAGATTGTTACGAAAGAAAGTATAACTAAATGTTTAATATTTGGTGGAGCTTCTTTACTTGCCGGTATGCTTGGAGCTTTTCTATTACTTCCGATGGCTTCATCAATGGCTTCTATTTCAGCAACAGGTGGAACTTTCCCAACTAGTCAATATTATGATTTTGAAGTAATTGATTATTTAAAATCACATCTAACGGGAGTATCAACAACCGTATTTGCATCAGATGATATAACTAGTCCAAATATATCGTGTGGTATTTTATCTATTGCTCTTCTATTTATCTATTTAATAAACTTAGATATACCTATTAAAAATAAACTATGCTATTTAGCTGTTTTAGGATTCTTTATCTTTGCATTCTTTAATCCCGGACTAGATTATATCCTACATGCTTTCCATGTACCTAATGATTTACCATATCGTTATTCATTTCTTTATTCATTTGTATTAGTTGTTATTTCTACTTATGGACTATTAAATATTAAGAAATTAAAATATCCGCTAGTATTTATATCTTATGCCTTAATAATGGTTATACTCGCCTATATATCTCAAGATGATTGGGCGGGAGCAAGTACTAATATGATATATATTAATATGATTATCTTAACTTTATATTTTGTCTTCTATTCAGCTTATACTTATATTAAATCAATGAATTATTTATTCTATTCAGCATTTATTATTGTCGCTGCTATCGATGTTATTGTATCAATTAATTATAATTGGGATATAACTCAAGTACTAAGTACTTTCTATTCTGATTATGAAGCAACGGAAGAACTATTAGACTATACTAAGGACTATGATGATGAATTATTCTATCGTATTGAAAATACAACCATGATGACATTAAATGATGGGTCTTGGTATGACTATTATGGACTTACAACATTCTCTAGTATGGCTTATGAATCAATGGCAATATTGCAACATAATTTAGGAATACCAGGAAATGAAATAAATAGTTATTACTATGTTCAAACAACTCCTATCTATGATTTAATGTTTGATATCAAATACTTTATAGGTGAATCTAATGATTTAAATAGATATGTTCCATTAAAGACAATTGAAGAAACAGTAAATCAATTCCAATACAATGTTGGATTAATGTTCGGAGTTAATAAAGACATAAAAAATTGGGATTATACTACGGGAGATCCATTTACTATTCAAAACGATTTTATAAGTAAAACAACAGGTATTCAAAATGTTCTAACAGAAACTACTCTTTTAAATACTGAAGAATTATATAATGATAATAATACAGTTATTTTAAAGTATTCATTTGAGAATCCTAATGATAATTTATACTTCTATACGGAAGATTATGGAATCGATTATTTCATAATTGGAGACGCTTTGTACTACAACAATGATTCATATGAAACTACAACTTCATACAATGAAGAATTAACTTATTCTTATCTTGAAGATTATGATGAAAAGAAAATAATCAACATTTCATCCGGAGAAGAAACAGTAGATATATATGTTGCATATAATTCTTTCTATCCTGATTCAATTAAAGTATATAATATTAATCATGATTTATTTGAGAGTGCTTATAATAAATTAAATAGTTATAAATTAGATATGACTGAATTCCATGAAAGTATGATTTCTGGTAATATTACTTTAGATGATGATATGACAGTTTATACTTCTATTCCATACGATGAAGGATGGACAGTATTTGTTGATGATGAATTAGTAAGTACTTATAAAGTTGGCGATTCCCTACTAGCATTTGATGCTGAAAAAGGAACACATAAAATAACTTTAAGATATAATATTCCTCACTTTGCTGAAGGATTAACTATTACATCTATTGGAATAATATTCTTACTTATAAATAAATTTCATGGTAAAAAGAAAAAGAAACTAAAAAATTAGTTTCTTTTTTAATCTTGATTAATAAATAGTTTCTTAATATTTTTTTTAGGCATAAGAATTTTTACGCCTCTTTCATTTTTTATGGTATATGTTTTAGTTCTTATTTCAAGTTTTTCGCCATCTATACACCAAGCTTTTTTTGGATAGCTTTTAAAATTAATCTTGATCTTTGATGCACGATAACTTTCAAAACCATCGACATGTTCAGCGTCGGTTGCTATTAACATTGCCATTGCTCTTAAGATATCTATTCTTCTCGTATAAGTACACATTAGAACTTCAAAAGTATCATCATCTAATTTAACATCTTTATAAAAATTATTAAATCCCGCAATTCGATCAGCAGAACTAATTAACATAAATGAATACAAACCATGTACTTCTTTGCCATCTACCTCATAATTTACATCATAATTCTTAGTTACCTGAAAGAAATCTTTTATTCCACTTATAATATATGCTAAGTGTCCGTATTTCTTTTTTAAATTTCTTGGAGTATCATAAGGAATATTTAAGAATTTGCCAAATCCAGCCACATACACAAAAGGACGACCATTAATAAGTGGTATATCTATTTCTTTGACTACGCCATTCAAACACATTTTTATATTCTCTTCGATATTCTTTCCATATCCAAACATGACACCAACATCATTTGTAGTACCTACCGGGATATGTGCAAGAACAAGTCTTGTTCTACGAGCTAAGTTTCCTGTAACCACTTCGTTAAATGTCCCATCTCCGCCCATCGAAATAAGTAAATCTACATAGCCAATATGACTTACAATCTCTTTAGCATGACCTCTATATTCCGTACCAATTATTGTAACATTGTAATCATAACTTTCAATTAATGCACGATATTTGCTCATTAACTGTCTTTTTAATGTATGTCCACTATTGGGATTATATATTACAACACATGTCTTCATAGAGTCATTCCTTTCACCAAAATTATACCACTTATATCTTTTTTATACTACTAATATAAAATGTTATTTGTTATAATAACTATAGGGGATGATGGACAATATGGAAACAATTCAATTAAATTATAAAAATCGCATTAAGAGACTTTTACAAGAAAGCCCTAATGATATATTATTTACAAATAAATATAAATCAGCAATTACTCTAGTAGAAATACTTCAAGAAGAATTAAATACTTTCAAATATGATAGAGATGAAGACCTATCTTATCTTTCACCAATATTTAGTTTAATAGGTAAATTAATAGATGGGGATAAGATGTTATTAAAAAGATTATCAGATAAATTTACCTACATTCACAACTTCTTGAGAAATCTACTTAAATCACGACCTCAAGAAATGAATGAAATAGAAACAGCTAACTATAAATTATTACAAAAAATAATAGATCAAATGGAAAATACCATGCTTCAAATATACTTAGATAATCCAATAGAATATAACAATGATAAAGAAGCATTTATTGAATATATAATATTTACTTTAAAATATGAAAACATCGTAAAAGAAGCAGTTCATAAATTCCCTCATATAGTCAATTCTATTGATAAAGATAATGTATCTCTAATTGAAAAAGTATTAGATGCTTATCTAGCTAGCTTAGATGAATACCTAAGCGAAGAAAACTTAGGTCATATAGATAACTTAATATATTATAGCAAAGTACTAAAGATTATTGTTACTAGTGATAAAGTAAAAATAGATGATTATTCTATTGAAAAGATGATAGATAAGATTAATGTGTTTTATCATTCTAAACATTATACGGAAAATAGACATAAAGAGAAATTATCATTTTTCATAAATGACTGTATAAATATATTAACTAACTCTTGTGAAGAAGAAACTATCGATTATTTAAATTATAAATATGAAATTCATAGTAAGTTTAAAGAAGCTCATAATTTGGAAGCTAAAAGAATTTATCTAGCGAATAAGATAAAGTTAACTCCAACAACAAAGAAAAAAATATATACTTTTGATGGAGAAGGCGCATTTGAATTAGATGATGGATTATCAATAACTTATGAAGATGGTATATATCATTTAGGAGTCCATATTGCTGATCCTTTATCTTATATAGATTTTAATAATATCTTGATGGACGAAGCAAGAAGGAGAACAACATCAATTTATA
>CAZKFB010000063.1:0-4693 GCA_964551965.1 uncultured Muribaculaceae bacterium | reverse complement strand
AAATATAAGAATTGTTGTGGTAAGTAGAGTATTATTAATAAGAGATACCAGTAATAGTATTATTGGTATCTTTTTTTGGTGTTTAAAAGTTATGTTATAATAGTTTTAAAATCGATAATGAATAGAATTAGTTTTTCAATGTTGATGAGGTAAGATTATGAAGAAAAGACAAGAAGTATATGATTTATATTGGTATTTTGCTAGTGAAAGACAAAATATATTTTGGAAAAAGTTAAATGGTGAGCCTGCTCCTTGGACTAACGATAAAATACTACAAGAATATAAGTTTTGTAATAGTTATAGAGTTAATGATAGGGTTAGCCAATATTTATTAAAACATGTTATTTATAATGGAAAGAACTATTCTGATGAAGATATGCTATTTAGAATAATATTATTTAAATTGTTTAATAAAGAATCTACTTGGGAATTATTATTAGATAATTTTGAAGATATAACATTAAAAAGATTCAATATTAAAAAGTATTCTGAAGTATTAAATAATGCAATATCTAATGGAATTAAAATTTATAATGATGCTTATATTAGTTGTGCTAATAAGGCTTTTGGATTTGATAGAAAACATGATAATCATCTAGCGCTTCTTAACAAAATGTTTAATGAAGATAAAATACAAAAGAGAATAGTTAAATGTAGTTCTATGAAAGAAGCATTCAATATAATTAAGAGTTATCCTTTAATTGGAAATTTTATGGCTTATCAACTAGTAACGGATATAAATTATAGTGAAGTAGTAAATTGGGAAGAAAATGAATTTACGGTTGCTGGTCCTGGATCTTTAAGAGGAATAAATAAATGTTTCATTGATAAAGGAAATATGAGCAATGAAGATATTATTAGATACATGTATGAACATCAAGATGAGGAATTTAAGAGACTTGGTTTGAATTTTAAAAAAATTGGTAATAGGCCATTACAATTAATAGATTGTCAAAATATATTCTGTGAATTAGATAAATATTGTAGGCAAGCAAAACCAGAATTAAAGTCCAATAGGACAAAAATCAAGAAAAAGTATATAGCTAAAAAAGAAAAAATAGAATATATTTATCCTACAAAATGGAATATAAATAATTGAACCACTCATAAAATGTGTTATACTTATTTTAGAAAAGATATTTTATTTATCGTATAGGAGGAAACATGGAATTATCTATTATTTATATTGTTTCACAAATAGTTACAATTATATATTATGGTATATTGAGTTTAAGTTATCTTTTAAAAGATAGATTCAAAATATTATTTGCAAACTTTATTGCTCATATTGGTCAAACTATTGCAATGGCAATGCTTAATGGTTATACGGGTGCCTCTATGGCAATTATTATGTTATTGCGCGATCTAACACTATTAATTCAAGAAAAAGTAAAAGCTAAAGGTAAAGAGATTGATAAGAAATTTGATTTAGTTACCCTAATTATAACGGTTATATTAATCGTAGCATTAACGATATTTACTTATAATGGACCTCTTAGTTTATTATCTGTAGTAGCTACATTATTCACAACTTATGCATTATGGCAAAAAAATGTAAAAGCATATAAAATTTTAGGTTTAGTAGCAGGAATTTTATGGTTAGCTTATAATATATTCATAATGTCAATTATGGGTATTATATTAGAAACAATTTTAATAATATGTTCAATGGTTGGATATTTAAATGATAATAAGCACAAAGTAGATTAATGTATGGCTTTGTGCTTTTTCTATGATACAATTTAATTGTAATGGAGATGATGATTTTGAAAAAGTATTTAACACATGTTATAAGTATTGCTTTTCTTATATATATTAATATATTATTTTATGTAATTGGAAATGAGTTTTTATTTAATGGGAAAGAATATCTTTTAATACCATTAATTATTGTAGAAATAATATTTGTTGGGGGAATAATAGCAGAAATAGTATACTATTGCATTAAAGTATCCAAAAATAAAGAATTAAAGAGTAATCCGATATACTATTTGTTAATTTATTTTTTTAATATATTTTATATTCCTTGTTTAAATATTAAACGTATTGAAAAAGATCCAAAATATAAAAAGAAAAATATAATATTCATAGTAATAATGATCTTGCTTTATGTAGTACTTATGATAAACATGATATCTTTTACTTTAAAGGCTTCTATTAACACTTATAAGAGTAATGATGAAAAAGTAACTGTTACATTAAGTGATGACTATGAGAAAAAAATAGTAGGAGAATTTGATTTATATTTTTCCAGTTCTAGTGTTAATGTTGGATTACTATTATATATAGATGAAGGATATTCGGCAAAAGATATTTTAGATTTTCAAACAAATTTTATTTATGAAACTAGAGATAATGTTAAGAAGATTTCTGAATCTAAGAAAACTATTGATGATCGAGAAATTAATACAGTTATATCTTCGGGATATAATAATGGAGTCGAAAATACATATATGATGAGTACTATAAAACTCTCAAATTTAGATGATTATGTTGTCTATGTAATTGAAATAACAACTAGTGAAAATTATTCATCGAATAAAAAAGAGATGCAAAAAATACTCGAAAACATTGTTATAAATAGTTAGTAAAAATACATTTGCAAGTAGAATTTGCTGATGTTTTTTATTTAAATTCATTTTTTATTGGAAGAAATCATTATATTTGATATAATATAGGTTATGATAGAGGTAAGTGTAGTATGGATGCATTAGTTAGATTTTTATTTGATTTTTTAACAATATTTTTTAATGGCATTAAAACAATAGCTTTAGGCATCTTTAATGGTTTTAGAGAAATGTTTAATATACCTGATTATATAAAAGTCATAAGGGACTATGATGGAGAAATAAGTGGCGGAATGGTTGTCGTACAAGTTATTTCTATTGTCCTATTTGTTCTATTATTAATAGTAATATTTGCTTTAATCATTTGGCTAATTAAAAGATTATTTGTATTTAGAAAAAGAGTATTAGAACAAGAAGAAGTATTAAATGAAGTAGGAAAACTACAAGAACAAGTAGTTAAATTACAAAAAGAAAAAGACAATATTATGGCGATGAAAGTTAGTCAATTAGGTTTAAATCCGGGAGAAGAGTTAGTTGAGGCTACTGATCCTGAAGTGCTAGAAGAAGTAATTGATGCTAGTGATACGAGATTTACTAAACTTACAGCAATTGATATTAAATATAAAAACTTTAAACCAATTAACTATAATAATACTTTTTCTTTACCTGAATTAGTTGATTCATTTAGGAATTTTGCTGCTTCTAAATTAGGATTATATTATAGTGAGCAAATGATAATTATTTTCTTATCTGCTATAGCATCAACTAAACTTGTTATCTTACAAGGTATTTCTGGTACAGGTAAAACTTCGCTTGCTTATGCTTGGGGTAAATTTGTTAAAAATGATTCGTGTATTGCATCGGTTCAACCTTCTTGGCGTGATAGAACCGAATTCTTTGGCTATCTAAATGAATTTACTAAAAAATTTAATGAAACAGAAGTATTAGCAGAAATCTATAAAGCTAGTTATACTGATGATGTTTATACAATGGTTCTAGATGAAATGAACATAGCTCGTGTTGAATATTATTTTGCAGAAATGTTATCTATTTTGGAATTGCCAACTCGTGAAGAATGGTTACTAGAAATAGTACCTGCTCCAGCTAGTGGAGATCCAGTAAAACTTGAAAATGGTAAACTTAGAATTCCAGGTAATATGTGGTATATTGGTACAATCAACAACGATGACTCAACATTTATGGTTACTGATAAAGTATATGACCGTGCTATGCCAATCTATATTAATGATAAAGGAAAACCATTTGATTATAAAGAAGTAGATGCCATGAATATTAATGCTTCATACTTAGAAGGATTATTTGCTAAAGCTAAAGAAGAACATCCTTTAACTGCTGAAATGTATTCAAAGATAGAAGAATTAGATGATTATGTAATTCAACATTTTAGAATTGCTTTTGGTAATCGTATTGTTAAACATATGAGGGATTTTGTTCCGGTCTTTGTTGCTTGCGGAGGTACAGAAGTAGATGCTGTAGATTACTTTATAGCAAGAAAGATTTTAACTAGCGAAATTACGCCAAATACAACAGTTAAGGTAGAATGCAAAGATAATGAGTTGGCAATTTAACTTAAACCAAAACTTCCAGTGAGCAATCGCTGGAAGTTTTGTAGTATATATATCATATTTTCAAATCTTTCTCATACAATTAAGTAACTTGTTTTTTGGAGGAATAAAAAAGGTGTTTTATGTGTTTAATAAACAAAAAATATGCTCATATTTAATTGCATCAAGTACAGTGATTATTTTGCTTGCTGTATCTATATTTTTTACTGGGAATACTAATACAATGCAGATGTCGGCAGGTGCAGGGAAACTTGTTCCAATATATAATGTGGAAACAAGTAAAAAGACAGTTGCAATTACAATAAATTGTGCATGGAATGCAGATGATGTAGACAAAATATTAGAGGTTCTAGATAAATGTAATGTAAAGGTTACATTTTTTATGGTAGGGGACTGGATAGATAAGTATGGGGAGGCTGCAAAGAAAATAGCGGATAGCGGTCATGAGATAGCAAATCACTCTGATGCACATAAACATGTAAATTCGTTGAGTTATGAGGATAATGTAAAAGAGATACAAAATTGTACAGAAAAAATAAA
>CAZKFB010000062.1:796-4763 GCA_964551965.1 uncultured Muribaculaceae bacterium | reverse complement strand
TATATATTTTGCCAAATATTAATAATTATAATTTATCTATTATATTAAATGATAATTCTAAATTAGAAATGTATATATTTACCAATACAAGTAATTCTAATAGTATTAATATAATAAGTAATAATAATACTAATTTGAAAGTTATTCATACTTTTGATATAAAAGAAGAATATACATTTAATTTTAAAAATAGAATGATTGGTAATAATAACATAAGTGATGTTTTAATTAAAGGTATTGCTTATGGTACAGTGACATTAAATATTGATGGGGATGTCGATGATAAAACAAATGATAATGAATTAGATGAGAAGATAAAGGTATTAACTAGAGGAGGAAGGGTTATTTGTTCACCAATTCTTCATGTAAGTACTAAAAATGTTATAGCTAATCATGGTAATTCAATATCTAATATTGATCCTAATACATTATTTTATCTAATGTCTAAGGGAATAAGTGAAGAGAAATCTATTAAACTAATAGAAGATAGTTATTTATATGGCCCACTAAAAGATAATGAAGAATTTCTTAATATGATTAAATAGAAGTGGAGGTGAATTATGAATAGAAATGATTTTCCGATGTTAAAATCAGATATTATTTATTTTGATAATGGAGCTACAACCTTAAAACCTAAATGTGTAATCGATGCTGTTAATGATTATTATACGAATTATTCAGCTAATGCTCATAGGGGAGATTATGATATAAGTTATAAAGTTGATGTAGCTTATGAGAATACCCGCAAAAGAATAGCTGAATTTATTAATGCTGATCGAGAAGAAGTTGTATTTACGAGTGGTACTACAGAATCTTTAAATATGATCGTAAATGGTTTTTTTGCTAATTTACTTGAACCGGGAGATGAAGTATTAATTACTTTATCAGAACATGCAAGCAATGTACTTCCTTGGTTTAGACTTGCTAAGACGCATGGAATAATTGTTAAATATATTGAACTTAATGAACATTATGAAGTAACGATGGAATCATTGATGGCCTCATTCACTAATAGGACAAAAGTAGTTAGTTTAGCTCATGCTACAAATGTTATAGGTGATGTTAGACCAATAGAGGAAATAGCTAAGTTTGTTCATGCTAATAATGCATTTCTAGTTGTCGATGGTGCTCAAAGTGTTCCGCACATGAAGACGGATGTTAAAGCCCTTGATTGTGATTTCCTAGCATTCTCACTTCATAAGATGTGTGGACCTACCGGAGTAGGAGTTTTATATGGTAAAAAAGAATTACTTGAAAATCTAATGCCAATTAATCTAGGTGGAGGGATGAATGAATCATTTGATTCGGTTGATGAAGTATATTTAAAAGAATTACCTTTAAGATTAGAAGCCGGAACCCAAAATATAGCGGGTGTAATTGGATCTTCCGCAGCAATAGATTATTTAAATAGTATTGGCATGGATAAGATTCATGCAAGAGAAGTAGAACTTAAAAACTATTTAATTAGTAAGTTAGAAAGTATTGAACATGTTAACATAATAAATGCTTATGGAGATGCCGGTATTGTTGCAATAACAGTCGATGATGTATTTGCTCAAGATGTAGCATATTATTTAAATAAATATCATATATGTGTTAGAGCTGGTAATCACTGTGCTAAAATATTAAAAAATGAAATAGGGGTAAAAAATACCGTTAGAATAAGTTTATACTTCTATAATACGGAAAGTGAAATAGATAAATTAGTAGATTTATTAAAGGATAAAAATAAAATAATAAGTGAGATGATTTAATGGATAGTAATATGAAAAGAGAGGTTATCTTAGATAATTACTCACATCCAACAAATAAAACGAGGGAAAATACAGAAGGTTATATTAAAGTTAATTCCAATAGCGAATCTTGTATTGATAATATCGATCTTTATATAAAAATAGAAGATGATAGAATAGTTGATATCAAATTTGATGGTGAAGCTTGTGCAATATCGACAGCATCAACTTCTATTATGATTAAAAACATGATTGGTAAATCTATTGATGAAGTTACTTCGATGATTGATAATTTTGAAAATATGTTAAATGAGAAAGAGTATGACGATAGTAACTTAAATGAAGCTATCGTATTCGATGAAACTTATAAACAAGGAAATAGAAAAACTTGTGTAACATTACCTTATACAGGTATTAAAAAAGCTTTAGAACAATATAAAAATAATGTCGTTTAATAATATATAAAAATTGCCCAAAATTAAAAGGAAATTATATGATTTCCTTTTTTACTTTATACTAGATTTTTTTCATTAAAATTATTATCTAGGATTGTTTTTATAACATAATCTTTTTGAAGAATTATCTTCAATTCTTTCAGTATTCATTATAAGTCTTAGATTATATTGTTTTGTTGGAGCAATATCTTTTGTTGGATCCATTAGAATTGGATTATACATGATATTTCTTCCGGAAGTTAACATTGTAATTGCATCTTCAAATATAGTTCCTTTAAATACACCTTGTTTTAAAAGTTCATTATATAAAGTCTCTAAAACAATTGCTGTAGTTTGATTTACATCAGTATTTAAGATTGCTTGACTTAAAATGACTGGCAATCTTTCTTTTTTAGCGCTTATATAAGCTTCTTTAAATTTTAATAATAAAGCATTTAAAACAAAAGGAGCAGTTTCTAAAAAGAATTCTCTAATTAAACCATATTGAGTAGGTGTTAAAACTTGTGTTCCATAAATATGCTGTTTTAAATTATTCCTTAAAGACTCATTTAATATCTCGTTATGAATTAAAGCATTTTTATCAAATAAAAATAAAATACCATATACGCCAACGTTTTTTCTACCTGTAGCCTGATTTAATAAAAGATAATCGGGCGGATTTTTCATGTACTTTGTCTTCATATTTGGAAGAAATATACCATCTTTTAAAAGAGAATCTTTAAACATTCCATTATTTAAATCTTCGTTGAACATTTTAACTAATGTAGATTGTTCGCGTAGACAAGAATCCATTATTAAAGTAGTTCGGCTTTCAATATTAATTTTGTTTTGATCAATAATTCTAGGAATTGAAGAAAAAGCATCATATTCAAGCTCTTCTATAATAATGTTCCTAATATTATTATAATAATCTCTTAAAGCATCTAAGTTTTTAACTGGCAATCTTGGTTCAATATCTGTATTTTCCTGAATAAAACTATCAAGTGCTAAGAGTTTTTCTCTTATCTCTTCAAGTGCACTCATAAAATTCACCCCTTTATAAACATGTCTATTATATCTTATAATTAATAAAAGTCAAATAAAATATTTGTTGTAATTTCTTACAATTACTAGTCAAGATAAGATAAGATTAAAATATGAGTAAGAATGAAATAAAGTCATATACTTTTAATAATTAAATTGACAAATTGGGTATTTTAATATAGAATTAATTTATCAAAGCGATAATGTAGGAATAGTAATATTATTAGTTATCAAAGAGAGTTTGTGTGTGCTGGGAAACAAATATAATTAATATTATGAATCTACCTACTAGTGTTGTTAATAGCAACCGGGGAATACTCGTTAAAAATTGTGAGAAAAACAAAGGATGGTACCGTGCTTTTATGCACTCCTTATAGGTATCATCTTTTTTTGTTTTAGGAGGGATTTTATGAAAAGTATTATTGGTATCACTGATATAGTCCCGAAATACTATACATACAATTAAATAATATAATTAAATTAAGAGAGGATAAGATAATATGAATAATGAGAAAATTACTAAAAGAGATGAAGATTTTGCTGCTTGGTATACAGATATTTGTAAAGCTGCTGATTTAGTAGATTATTCATCAGTAAAGGGAAGTATGATTATACGTCCTTATGGATACGCTATTTGGGAGAGTATGGTTAATGTTTTAGATAAAGAATTTAAAAGACTTGGACATCAAAATGTTCAAATGCCAATGTTCATTCCTGAATCTTTATTAAATGTTGAAAAGGATCATGTTGAAGGAT
>CAZKFB010000062.1:0-786 GCA_964551965.1 uncultured Muribaculaceae bacterium | reverse complement strand
AAGTTGCTTGGGTTACTCACGGAGGTAGTAATCTACTTGAAGAGAGAATGTGTGTGCGACCTACAAGTGAAACTTTATTCTGTGATCACTTTAAAAAGATTGTTAAGTCTTATCGTGATTTGCCAATTTTATATAATCAATGGTGCACGATTGTAAGATGGGAAAAAACAACTCGTCCATTTTTGAGAAGTCGTGAGATATTATGGCAAGAAGGACATACATTACATGCAACAGAAGAGGAAGCAAGAAAAGAAACTCTACAAATGTTACGTGTATATGAAGATTTCCAAAGAAATTATTTAGCTATGCCAGTAATCGTTGGTAAGAAAACAGATAAAGAAAAATTTGCAGGTGCGGTTGAAACTTATACAATTGAAGCAATGATGTATGATGGAGTTGCTTTACAAAATGGAACAAGTCATTATTTTGGGACTGGTTTTGCTGATGCTTTCGGTATTAAATTCTTAAATAAGGAAAATAAACTTGAAACACCTTATCAAACTTCTTGGGGAGTAACAACACGTATGATAGGTGGACTTATCATGACTCATTCAGATGATGCTGGTCTTGTATTACCACCAAAGATTGCACCAATTAAGATTGCTATTATACCAATTAAAGTTACGGATACTGTTAATGAAGCAATTGATGCAATCAAGAAGAGCCTTGATGAAGCTGATATTACTTATATGGTTGATAATTCAGATAAATCGGCAGGATATAAGTTTGCTGAAGCTGAAGTTAAAGGATATCCAATTAGAATTGAAATTGGACCTAGAGATTTAG
>CAZKFB010000061.1:0-5059 GCA_964551965.1 uncultured Muribaculaceae bacterium | reverse complement strand
GAAAAAACTATATAAAGTATTTAATCCAGTTAAGATAAAAATTATTCCTATTATGATATTAATAAATAAAATTAATTTATAAAATATGGTATACAAATAAGACCCATTATCTTTAATAATTAAGAATAAAATTAATTGAAATAAAATGCCAGAAATACTAATAATAAACTGTTTAATACTATTTATATTAATAGATATATTAGTTTTAATTATTCCTCCACTAGGTAATATTACTATTTCTTTAATTTTATATTTAAATATTTTAATTGTTATAATATGACCCAATTCATGAAAGAACATAATAAAAAGATATATTATTAAATAATTAATATACCCTGATAATATTAGAATAATATAGAATATATAAGTAAATATATTAATAGTAATCTTCATAATTTAAATACCTATTGTCGCCCATTAAAGTAAGTATTAGATGATCATCGATAATACTTCCAATTATGGTGTCAGTTTCTATATAATCGTATAAATTAACTGATATATTCTCAATATTAGAATACCAATAATTAATTCCATTGTCACTCGATACTATTACTGTATTACCTAGATTATCTTTTTTACCAATGAATGTTACAACTCCACTATTAAAATTACTTATTACATAATTAGAATCTAAATATAAATAATATGAATTATCTTTTTTTACAATATTCTTAGGAACTAATCTATTTGAAGATACGAAATGATTTTTATTATCAACTATACTTCCTAGAAGATATTTACTTTTACTTTTGATATATTGAAAATTTATATCTGATTCAAACACTAAGCTGTATGCTTGGTAATATAACTTCTCTTGGGTTAAAATAATCGAAATAATTATAAATACGATAATTGAAAGATATATTTTAGATATATATTTATATAGCTTTTTTATAAATATCACCTATTTTATTATATTTATAGAAATAGATTAATATAACAATTAAGACATTAATAATTATACCTGGATTAATACCAAAAATAATTAAGTAATATACTATAAATAATAATAAAGATGATATTAGGTTAAATTTAATATATCTGAATATTACATGATTTAAAATATAAATAGATAGTATAAGTAAAGTAAATATAATATCATTAGTTAATATATATATAAGTAATAAGGAACATATAAAACTATTTAGAGACATAAAGTTTATGATATATAAATAAGAAAAAATAGAATATTTAGTATAACTATTAATAAATGTGTCTAGTAATAAATATCCCATTATTCACCTATTACATATAGATAGCTTATGTCATTAAAATCAACAAATGGTTCTATATATATTTTCTTTGTTATACTAGTATTATCTATTTTCTTTACAATGCCTATTTTAATACTTTCTTTTACTGTTCCTAATTCTGATGTATAAACAATATCATTTAGTTTAGTATTATCTTTATTAGAAAAATCTTCACTTATAAGATAAAAATCTTGATATTTACTAATTGTTCCGTAAGAATCGTTTATCTTAATACTTAAGTTTTTTGTATTTAGTATGGTATGACATTCAGAATATGTATCATTTACTTTATTTATAATTCCTACTAATCCTAAATCATTTACTAAAGCATAGTTTTCTTTAAAATCATTATCTTTACCTCCATTAATATAAAATATATTTTTATCAGATACACTTCGATAACTAAGTCTTGTTAATTTATAATTGTAATTTGCATAACTATTTAACTTAGTTATATTATTTATTTCTTCTTTTAAATAATTATTTTGTTCTTTTAATATATTTACTTCCGTTAGATATTCATTTTTGTTATCAGTTATAAATCTATTTAAATTAGTAACTAGATTTATAATTAATGAATGATTTAGTACAATTATTAAAATAATAAAGTATAAATAACTATGTCTCATTATTTTCATCATTAAAACTATAATACTCCTCTCCATTTGTTATTATTGAATCAATTACTGGTATTCCGAGCATTTTACCTGATTCAATTAAGTTTCTTGTTGTATTAATATCTTCTTTACTTGGTATTAATGATCCGCTTGGATGATTATGCATTATTATAATTCCTGATGCTGAATATCTAATAGCTTCATTAAATATTTCTCTTGGATGCATGATTGTAGAATCAATAGTACCAATAAACATTGTCTTATAATTTATTAGACATTTTCTAGTATCTAAGAAGATAGCTATTAATTTTTCTTGTTTTAAATTCTTAAAATTGCTCTTAAATGCTTCATGAACATGAAGTGAATTAGTTAATGGCATTTTTGGAGTTATAGATTTGTTGGTTACTCTTTTACCAAATTCAATAGATGCTAGAATGGTTATTGCTTTGGTATTCCCTACTCCTTTAAAATTTGATAATTCTCTTACACCAATATTAGCTAAATTATTAATATTGCCAACTTTTTTTAATATATTATTAGCAAGATCTATAGCATTAGAATCTTTTGTACCTGTTCTTAAGATTATTCCAAGTAAATCAGCATTGCTTAAGTTTTCTACACCATAATACATTAATTTTTCACGAGGTTTGGAAGTGTCTGGTAGTTCTTTAATCTTCATTCATGTCACCTACCATTTTTAATATTTGATTATTAAGCTTAATAAATGCTACATCAGAATTGGTATTCTTCATTAGTTCCTCATATTTAGTTAAATTATCTTGAACTTCACTCGATAAATCAATATTCTTCACATAATAATATGTTTGAGTATCATTTAAATATTTAATCATTCTATTGATATTTGATGAATCTCGAAGTATTGCAATATAAACACAGTAGTAATCATCATCTTTAATTACTACTCCATTTTTAGATTTAGCTTCATCTTCGGCTGATGAGCGAGAGTTGTATGCTGCTACTTGAAAAGCTTTTACATTATTCTCATAGTTTACAAGCGTTGTCGAATCATCAGAATCACTAGATACTTTCATAAAAAGACTTCCAATAAAAACTGCTATAATTACCCCAAAAGTAATTGCTAAAATGTTTTTCATAAAATCACCATGATTAATATATAATAACCAAAGTAAATAAATTGTCGATTTATGAAAAAAAGAATTAAATAATTAATTCTTTTTGCTTATATCTTTTATTTTAAATATTTCATTTATAGCATCTAATGGAGTTAGCTTTAATGGATCTAACTCTTTAATATAATCTCTTAGTTCATCATGTTCAGGTTTTTCATCTAGATTTAGAGATATTTGTTCAATATGTTCAGATTTATCTTTATTAGATTCATAGTACTTTAGAATTTCATCAGCACGAGATAATAATTCATTTGGCATTCCCGCAAGTCTTGCAACATGAATACCATAAGATTTATCTACGGCTCCATCTTTTATTTTATGCAAGAAGGTAATATGCCCGTCTTCTTCTATAGCATCAACATGAACATTCTTTATCGTACTAAATTCACCTTCTAATTCAGTAAGTTCGTGGTAGTGTGTAGAAAATAGTGTTTTACATTTAGTGTGTTCGTTAACGTATTCTAGTATTGCTCTAGCTAAACTCATACCATCAAACGTTGCTGTTCCTCTACCTAATTCATCAAATAAGATAAGGGAATTCTCCGTTGCATTACTTATAGCATTTCTTGCTTCTAACATTTCGACCATAAAAGTAGATTCCCCACTTACTAAATCATCACTGGCACCAATTCTCGTAAATATCGAATCAAATATTGGTAATTCAGCAGATTCAGCAGGAACAAATGAACCCATTTGGGCAAGAATAATAGTAATTGCAAGTTGACGCATATAAGTTGATTTACCAGACATGTTAGGACCAGTTATCAATAATGTTTGGGTTTCTTCATCCATAATTACGTCATTTTTAATATATTGCTCATTACTGACACATTCTACTACCGGATGCGATCCATTAATAATTTTAATACTTCTCGTATCCATTATTTTAGGTCTAACTAAATGATGTTCTTCCGAAACAATTGATAAACTAGTTAAACAATCTATTTGACTTAGAACACTTGCAGTACTTTTTAGTTTGAATACATTTTGTCTTAAGATATCTCTTATTTCGTTGAATAGATTATATTCTAATTCCACAATCTTTTCTTCAGCGTTTAATACTAATGCTTCTTTCTCTTTTAATTCGGGAGTAATAAATCTTTCAGCGCCTGTAAGAGTTTGTCTACGTTCCCAACCAAGATCTGGATCTATTTTATCTATTTGACCTTTAGTAACTTCAATATAATATCCGAATACCTTATTGTATCCGACTTTTAAATTTTGAATTCCTGTCTTATCTTTTAATTCATTTTCAATCCCTGAAATAAAGTCCTTACCACCACTTCTTATCGATTTAAGTTCATCAAGTTCTTTATTATATCCTTCTTTAATTAAGTATCCTTCTTTAACTGATATTGGTGGTTCTTCATAAATTGATGAATCTAGTAGTTTATATAATTCTTCATGATTATTTAATTCAAAATTAAATCCTAATTTTTTAATTAATTCATCTAATGTTGGAATAACACTTAAAGAGTTCTTAATTTGTAATACATCTCTTGCGTTTAAGTTACCACATATAATTTTTCCACAAAGTCTTTCAAGATCATATACTTCATATAAAGCATTTCTAATTTCTTCTCTTTCTAAGAAATGTTCATTTAAAGTATCAATATAATTATATCTATCTTCAATTTTTTCTTTATCTCTTAAAGGATTTAAAAGCCAATTTTTAAGTAATCTAGCTCCCGGTGCGGTTTTAGTTTTATCTAAAAGCCAAATTAGAGAATTCTTTCTCTCTTTTAATCTTAAAGTTTCGACTAATTCAAGATTTCTAATTGTATGAATATCCATTTTTAGATAATCTTCTTTATTTAAAATATTTACTTTCGATAAATGTGATAAATCTTTTAATTCTTTAACATGTAAGTAATATATTAAGTGTTGTAGTCCTTTAATTACTCTTTCATCTTCAATTCCTTCATAAATAGATTTATAATCATTTTCTGAATAATCATCACTTATTGAAATATTAATATTATAGTTATTACTTAAAGAATTAATTATTTCAATTGAGACATCACTATTAACAATTACT
>CAZKFB010000060.1:0-5517 GCA_964551965.1 uncultured Muribaculaceae bacterium | reverse complement strand
TTCATAGTTGCTTCTAATTCATCATCAATAAACTTAAGTAAATATTCATTGATTAGAACTGATTCACCAAATTCACCATTTCTATCAATTCCAAAACATTCAGAGAATTTACGTGTATAACCAATTCCTTGAATGTCTGTATCGACATTGAATTCAGGAGTTGAACAATCAGCTATAATAGTAAATATATCATTTTTCTTACCGGCCGCATTTTGATTTGAGAATAATACTGACATGATTGCTTTAGCAATTAAATGATTCTTTAATCTCTTTGTATTCTCATCATCTTTAGAAAATAATTTAGCTAACTTTAGCATTCTTTCAATGATTGTATATTGATGATGGTTATCAGCTTGTAATAGTAAGCAAATATCATCAATTGTTAGTAAGAATACCGGTATTTTCAATAATACATCAGTATCATCAACAGGATTTGATGTAATGAATTTATATTGATAATTAGGATTGAATTGGTTTAATACTTTAAAGGCATTTTTATATTCACCATAAGCATCAAAGATAAATAGATTTGCATTAAATGACAAGAAATTCTTATTTAAAAATATATTTTGCACGATTCTAGCTACAGAACAAGACTTACCTGAACCAGTATTACCAAATATTGCAAAATGGTTTGAGAATAAATCATTTATATCTACATAGACGTCCTTACCATTATATATGGCACTTTTTCCTAAATATAAATTGCCTTTTTGATTAGAACCTAGGATAATATCTAGTTCTTCATCTTTAATAATGCGGATTTTAGAATCTAATGTTGGTTTCTTAATTGTACCAGCAATAAATCTATCTCCACTAAATTGACCTAATAAATCAATGTGTACCGTCGTATCATCAGCTTTTTTTACTTCACCTAATAGTTTTGAATCTCCTGTCTCAAATACAACATGCATATTCATTAAGTTAGGAACGACCATATTTTCTTTATTAATTTCTACTACTGTTGTAATATCATCAATATATTTAATTTTACCAAACATATCATCAACCTCTTTTTATTCTTTAATTTATTTTAATAAATTTAAAATCATTATCTTCAAATTTAACTTTTTTATCTTTCAAATATAGAGTCATCAGAACATCCCCATAATTGACTGTGTCACCTACATTAATGTTTAACATTAATCCAACACGATAATCTATTACATCATCTAATTCCATTTTACTTGTACCAATTTTAGCAGCAAGTTCGGCAACCTTTAAAGCATCAATTTCTTCAACTTTACCTTCGTGTTTAGATCTTACTTTAACTTCGATTGGCGCAACTTCAAGTTCTCCTAGTTTACCACCTTGAGCAGATACAAATTCATAAAACTTCTTAAGAGCATTTCCTGTTTCAATAGATTTTTCAGCGTGTATTATTGCTTCGTTATAAGGAATACCTTTTGCCATTTCTAAAAGATTAGCAACTATATCAACACAAGCATCATATAACTTACATTTCTTGCCATGTAGTACATTAATTGCTTCAATTACTTCAATTGAATTACCGACAGCACAAGATAACGGAGTATTCATATCACTTATAATAGTTTTTACATTTCTCTTATAAGCATCACCTATATCAATTAATAAATCACTTAATTTTTCAGCTTCTTCTCTTGTTTTAATTAATGCTCCACTTCCATATTTTACATCTATCAAGATATTTTCGGCTCCGGCAGCAATTTTTTTCGACATTATGGAAGAAGCAATTAAAGGTATTGATTCAACCGTACCTGTTACATCTCGAAGAGCATATATTTTTTTATCTAAGGGAACAAGATTTTTCGTTTGAGCTGTTAGGGCAAATCCCAATTCATCAACTTGAGCATAAAACTCATCTTCAGATAGATTAACATTAAATCCTGGAATACTTTCAGCTTTATCAATAGTTCCTCCTGTTAGTCCTAGTCCTCTTCCGCTCATCTTTGCCATATGAAGACCTAATGCTGCACACATAGGACCAATTATAAGTGTTGTAGTATCTCCTACTCCACCAGTCGAATGTTTATCAACTGAATATTCCATAACTTTCGATAAATCGTAGGCATCTCCACTTCTTATAAATATATCGGTTAGCGATAGTGTTTCTGAATTACTCATACCATTTATCGTAATAGCCATAAGTAGCGAACTCATTTGATAATCAGGTATATCACCGTTTAGATAACCTTCAAAAGCATATTTTAATTCATCATAAGAAAGATTATTACCATTTTTCTTTCTTGTTATAATACTTAGAATATTCATACTATCACCTACTATAAGATTATTATAACAAAAAAAACACTTAGTTTAAAGTGTTTTTATTAAGATTCCCACATATCTGTGTACCAGCCATCTCCATTAGGATATATATCCGACATTTCAATAACGAATTTTAAATTGCCATCAACTAATATACCTTTTTTATTATGACCAGGAAGTGGTGTTTGATTATCGTATTTACCATATACATAGGCATTTAAGTCAAGATTTCCGGAAGAGCCTCCAGCGCCAATACTTACTCTAGGTAGTTCTTCAGCAACATATATTGCATTATCAGAAATACCAATAATTAAAGCAGCATGCCCTTGTCTTGCTATATAATCCCCCACTTTATAAGTTTTTCCATCGATGTATTCTCTTGTAATTTCGTGATGTGGTCCAAGTTTATATAATTCTTTTTCGTATCCTAGAGTACCAGCTCCGATATCACCTACATCAAATCCACCATTGTACATAGCCCATGTAACAAAGCCTGAACAAGTAAGACCATTAGCTTTCATTTTACCAACGAATTCATCATATAACTTACATCCCCAAATAGCAGGTCCTTGTTTTGTATAAGGATTACCTGTTGTTGGATTTTTATATAATGTTTCAAATTTAGATTTATGGAGATATAATCCTTTATGATAATATCTTCCTTCACCATCAACAGCAGTCTTAATTGAAACATTATTACCTGATGAACTCTTATAAGGCATTCTTCCATTTTCATTAAAATATTTAATTAAGTACGGGAACTCTAAAGTAATGAATCTTGCAGCAGCTAAGACACCACCACGCGATCCTTCTCCACCTTCTTGAACACGAGAAGCTAATATTTTGTCTAATAGATCTGCTTCTTCTTGCGTATATCTTTCACAAGGTAAAGGTGTCTTCTTATGATTTACTTTAGGAGGAACAATAAGATCAGTAACCATGATATTATATACTCTTTTAAATCCGTTTTTTAATACACCAGTTAAAGTAGTTGTACCATTCTTAATACCATGAATACAATTATTTTCATCGATAGTAATAATTGATTCATCGGCAATAGACCATTCAATTTTATTATCATAATTAGCATCAGTATTATAAGTAATACTCATAGTTTTTTTACCGTTTAATGCCAAATAATATGTATCTAGAGCATCAATAGTTGTCGAGAAAGAATAATCTTTATCTTTACCATTTTTCTTCTTTGTTGTCGTTGTTGTTGGTTTATTTGGATCGTTTGGTTTCTTATCTGCTAATAGAAAATAACTAGCAGTACCAATTATACCAACAATTAATATTACCATTAAAAATAATACAATCTTTTTCTTTTTATTTCTTCTCTTTTTCATAATAACCTCAAATTATTTATTTTTCTTTAATAAATCTCTTATTTCTTCTAATAGTAAAGTCTCTTCACTTTTAGGTGCTTCTACTTTTTCTTCTACCACTTCTTTTTTATGACCGATATCAGTAATTCTATGAACAACTTTTAATAGAACGAATAGTACAGCAGCCATTATTAAGAAATTAATAACAGCAGTTAAGAAATGCCCCCAATTGATATATTGACCTGTATTAAATATTTCTAATTGACCTTTTACTTCAGCTCCACCAAAACAATTAATTAATGGGTTGATAAAATCAGCAGTTAGAGCGGATACAATACTCGTGAAAGCACCACCAATGATTACACCAATAGCCATATCCATGACATTTCCTTTTAGGACAAATGCTTTAAATTCATTTATGAACTTAAAACCTTTATCTTTCATTTGTTTAGCACTTTCTTTAACATCAATATTCTTTACTTCTTTTTTCATCTAATCCTCCAAAATTGCTTTAATTCTTCTAACACCAGCCGAAGATGCTTCTTCTTTTACTATTTTAAAATGTCCTAGCTCACTAGTATTCTTTACGTGAGGACCTCCACACAATTCTTTTGATATATTATCACCTATTGTATAGACAGTAACTACATCAGGATATTTTTCAATAAACATACATTCAGCTCCGGATGATATAGCATCACTTTTTGGCATACTTTCAACTTTTACATCTAATCCTTCGTTTATCCATTTATTTACTAAATTTTCCGTATTTTGTTTTTCTTCATCAGTTAGTTTATGATCACATGAGAAGTCAAAACGCATTCTCTCAGCTGTAATATTAGATCCTTTTTGGTGGGTATTCTTATCTACCGTAATCTTTAAAGCTGCATTAAGTAAATGGGTTGCTGTATGATATTTAGTTTCGATTTCACCAGAACCGCCTAAACCACCTTTAAATTGTCCACTAGAAGCAGTTCTCGATAATTCTTGATGTTCTTTAAACTTGGCTTCAAATCCTTTTTCATCAACGCTTATTTGTCTCTCATTTGCAAGTTCAACAGTTAGTTCGATTGGAAAGCCATAAGTATCATATAGATGGAATGCATTATCAGCATCTATTATTTCATATTTAGTAACTACTTTTTCAAATTCTCTTAATCCTTTTTCCAAAGTACGATTAAATTTTTCTTTTTCATTCTTCAAGACATCTAGAACTATTTGTCTATTTTCTTTTATTTCTTTATAGTAGTTCTCATATTTATCCATTATCATATTTGCTATTTGAGCTTCAAAATCACTGCTGATATCAATATTAAGTTTCTTAGCGTGTCTGATAACTCTTCTTATTAATCTTCTTAAGATATATCCTTGTCCAACATTGCTTGGTTTAATTGAGGAATAATCAGCAGCTATAAATATACTAGTACGTAAGTGGTCAGCAATTATTCTCATACTCTTTTCATTACCTTCATATGGCAAATTACTAATTTTAGATATTAAATCAATAATATCTTTAAAGATACTAGATAAGTAATTATCATTAACGCCTTCAAGAATTGCTGTAACTCTTTCGACACCCATACCAGTATCGACGTTCTTATTTTTTAAAGTAGTAATAGTTCCATCTTCATTATGATTATATTGCATAAATACATCATTCCATATTTCAACCCATCTATCATCTTCAGGATCAAATACTTCAGGTATTTCATCATCACTTCTAAAATAGAACATTTCACTGTCAGGCCCACATAATCCTGGCATTTCTAAGTTTGGCCACCAATTATCTTCTTTAGTTTCGTAAATTCTTTTTTCACTGATTCCAAGACTCTTCCATAAGTTAATAGCTTCTTCATCTCTTGGAGCAATTTCATTACCAGCAAATACAGTTACGGCTAATCTCTCTACCGGAATATGTAATACTTCAGTTAAGAATTCA
>CAZKFB010000059.1:0-5761 GCA_964551965.1 uncultured Muribaculaceae bacterium | reverse complement strand
GCTGTATTAAATAAAACTGTATTATCATTTTCGGGAACAACTGGCGCGCTTGGAATTTGTTTATGTCCTTTGCTTACAAAAAAATTAATATATAAATCTTTTAGATTCATAATTTCCCTCCTTATTACATTTAATAAATGTCAATTTTCTCTAATATTATACCATAAATACTTATTTAGCATAGTCCTAAATTACATAGGAATGACTTATTTTCTTCTAATGTTCCAAAAGTTGCTTCATTGTTACCGATTAGATAAGAAGAACCACCAAAATTAATTATTATAAAATTATTATAGTTATCGATATTTATTTCAAAGAATGTATGATCGGACTCACTATAATCTACTTGCAATAAGTTATTCTTATTTATATTATTCATCTTAATTAGGAAGTAATTTCCAATACTTTCTTTTTTACTATATGAGTAATCAGATTCTAATTCTATTTTGAATATATTCTTAAGCGTATAGTTAGGATATTCTTCAATTGTATTATTAGCATATCTACTAAATCTAACTGTATTAACAGCATTATGAGTTCTATCTAAATCATATATGAATACTTCCTTTTCGACTTCTCTATTTCCTGTAATATTAATATTAAATTGATTAATTTTATCAATGACATCTAGTTTAGTAGGTAATCCATTATCAAGTCTTATAAAATAGAATTTAGAATCATCAGAATAATTATTTAAAATATTTAAGACTACATTATTATCAATAATACCATTATAGAATGCTATATATTCGACAGTTAGTTTCTTACTTTCTATTAGTTCATCTAATTTTAAATTTGGAATAACATTTATATAATCTAATCTTTTATTATATTTATCATAGTAATCTTTATATGCTATATTTATTTCACTATTTAAAATACCAAAATTAGGTAATTCACTATTTATTTTTGTTACTAATTCCTTACTAATATTATTACTGATATCATCACCAATTAATTCATTGTTAATGGACATTATATGTTTATTATCTTTAGTAGTAGCTAATACAATATCAGTTTCTTTATCATCAATACTCAAATATTCTAAAGATTTGAATGTTACTTTTTCATTATATTTATTCTTATAATAATCCTTCAATAGAGGTTCTGTAATCTTATATAGATCACTTTTGTTATCTTTAATAAAAAATACACCAACGACAATAACAACAAGAAATATTCCGGCTAATATAGAAAAAGCTTTAATCATGAATTTTTTATCTTCCTGTTTCTGTTTTAATTCTTCTTGTTTTTCTTCTTCCGTTAGCAAACTTTCATATTCGATATCATCATCAGTCTTAGTTTTAATTGTATTTATTATTTCTTTTAAATTGAAGAGATTTGGTTCTTTAAATTCTTCATCTAGTTCTTTTTCGATGATTTCATCTTCAGTTAATTCTTTTTTCTTCTTTTTAAATAAGTTCACACGACTCACCTATTATAAATTATATCATTATTTCTACATTAAAAAAATACTAAAACATATTTTAGTATTTTTCTTCAAGAAATTTCTTACTATGAGTATATATACCTGTATAACGATCATAGTATACTGTCATAAAGTGATTTATAGCATCAATTACATAATCTTTTATTTTAAGTTCTTTTATACTATCAATATCTACTAAATAATACATACGAAGCATTTTTCTTACCTTTTCATCATATATTATCTCGTTAGTATAACAGTTCTTACATAAGTATCCACCAACGTCGGGATCAATCGTGATTATATCTTTATCACTTCCACATTTAGCACATCCATTTAAGGATAATGATACTCCTAAATAATCAAGTAGTTTTATTTCTAAAATATTCATCATTACAATAGGATTTAATCCATCTTCGATTTTTAATACCGTTTTAATATATAAATTATATATTTCTTCGTGATTGTTTTCTTTCATTACTTGATTAGATAATTCAGTAATATATGTAAAATACGATATTAGAGATAAATCAGAATGAATGTTTTTAAATTCATTTATTACTGCTCCTTCTTTTAAAGTAGATAACTTATCTCTATTATAATATATTGTATATTCTCCGTAGGTTAATTTATTAGATATAATTCTAAGTGGACTATTGAGCTTTTTTGATCCTTTAGAAATTACACTAACGATTCCTTCTTTGGTTAGAATATTAATTATTTTTGAACTTTCACTGAAAGGAGTTGTCGATACAACAACGCCTTCAATTGTTTTTAGCATAAAATCACTTCTTTTTGTATTCTAAATAGTATTCTATTTTGCCAGTTTTCTTAAATAACTCCCAAGCCTCTTTTTTATTCAAAAAATATCACCCTCTCTACATATATAATGGATGATATTTAAATATTTTATTCAATTAGGCGATCTTTTTTACTTCTTCTATTTCTAAATCACCATTAAAGTACTTTTCGCATGCTGCAAAAAATACTGAGTTATTTATTGGTAGATTATTTTCTATCATATAGCTAATAACACTTTCTTTTTCCAATTTAGTAATATTTCTACCGTTCTTACTAAATACACCAATACTATTACTTAGATCCTCTTCTGATTGATAAGTACTCTTATATTCTAGTTTATTTAAAATTTTTAATATATATTCTTCTTGGGTACTATCAAAGTTTTCTTTGATTTTTTCTTTTATTATGTCAATTGATAATCCTTCACTCATATTGAAATAATCAATTATATCGAATGAGTGATATCCATTTCCATAATTTACACCATTTATAATAGCATTTCCGATACGTGTGGCAATCTCTGTGTTATATTCATCAATTGTTCTCTCTTTAATGTTGTATTTATCAATTAAAGAAAGAATTAAAGGATCATTTGATGCAAGTCCTTCTTTTAAAGCTAAATTAAATTCATATTGAGACATATGATATTTACCTTCAATCTTGAATATATCATCAACATCTGTAATGAGATAACTTTCTAATAAATGAGACAACTTAACAAGTCTCCTTGATATTTTATTATCTGATTTAGGGATAATATTATTTTTCTTTTGATTCTTTAATACACTCATTAGTTCTTTTAAATAAGCTAAATCAGATTCATTTCCTGGATAAAGCACACAGTAAGTATCTATTAATCTTTTTAATTCCTCATATGAGATATTTATTGATTTAATAAAGTTAACTGATGCTATTAAATCATCAAAGCTAATAATAGCAGGTATCAATGATATATCAAAATCCTTGTCTTCTTTATTCTTTATTAATTTTTGAATTGTTTCATGTGTTTTTAGTAATTCAGTATTGTTAGTATTTCTTCGATAATATTCTATACAACTCTTAACATAATTAGGTGAATAACTTTTAACACGACCATCTATTTTAGAAAATTCCGATGCTAAGACATATAATTCTTTTTCATCAGCATTTGATTCGATTAGCTGTTTAACTGCTTTTTTACCTCTTTTAAATATTAATATAGGTTCTACTTTTTTAGCTTCTTGAAAACTGTTTTGTTCTTCTTCAGTAATTATTTTTGAAGAAGTATACATTTTTAAATATCGATAAGCATCTTCGATTGAATATACTTTCTTGTCTAATTTACTAAAACGATCTAATAATGGAAGCATATCAATTTCTTTTTGGCTTTTAATATATTGATTAAATACTTCTTTTTCACGTTCAAGTATATCATCTAATTTTAATACTACTTCCATATTTTCACCTTTCTATCTTATTTATTATCGAATCCAAGTTCAGCTAAATATTTTTCCTTATTTCTCCAATTCTTTACTGTTTTTACATATAATTCTAAGTATACTTGTTTACCAAGCATTCTTTCGATATCTTTTCTTGCTTCTGTACCTATAGTCTTAAGCATATTACCTTGTTTACCGATAATGATCTTCTTTTGGGAATCTCTAGATACAATAATATCTATTGAAATATTAATAATGCTAGATGTTTCTTTATATGAAGTAAGCACACAAGTAATTGAATGTGGTACTTCATCAGTTGTAAGATTTAGAATCTTTTCACGAACTAATTCAGAAATCATAAATAAAGGATCATTATTAGTTATTGTTTCATCATCATAATACTTTATTGAATCTTTTAAATATTTCTTAGTTAAAGAAATTAATCGATCAACATTATCGTCTCTCAATGCACTTATTGGGATTATATCGGCAAATTCATATAAATCTTTATAATTATTGATACACTTTAATATTCCGTCTTTAGTTATCTTATCTATTTTATTTAAAACTAAGATTACCGGAACTGTAGTATGTTTTAAAGCTTCGATTATGAATCTATCGCCTTTACCTAATCCGGTAGAAGCATCAACGACAAATAGAATAACATCGATGTCTTCAAGTGATTCATAGGACTGTTTGTTTAAGTGTTTTCCAAGTTTATCAGATGCTTTATGAATTCCTGGCGTATCGACAAATACGATTTGGGTATCATCATCGTGATAAATACCTTGAATAGTGTTTCTTGTTGTACCTGCAATATTGGAAACAATAGCTATTTTTTGATTAATAATCGTATTTATCAATGTACTTTTTCCAGTATTTGGACGACCAACTATACTTGCAAATCCACTTTTCATTCAATCACTTCCTACTATAATTCATTATATCATGATAAACTTGTTATGTAAATTTATTATCTCGTAATATTTAATTCATTTAATATTTCGTCTTGTAGTTCAAATTGAGCCTTTTCATGACTATCATCTATTGTATGATCATATCCAAGTAAATGAAGAATTCCATGAACAACTAAAAATGATAATTCTCTCTTCTCTGAATGACCATATTCTAATGCTTGACTTTTCATTTTAGGAATAGATACAAATATATCTCCTAATTCTCTAATCTCGCCTATAATCTCTTCATTGTCCTCATAAGCAAAAGATAAAACATCAGTTGTTCGATCAATGCCTCGATATTCCTTATTCATCTCATGCATTTTATCGTCATCGATAAATATTATTGATAGATATGCATTCTTAACTCCCTGTTTCTTTAATGTATATTCAATTACATTTTCTAAATAACTATAGTCTTCTTCATAGTTAAACTCATTAAATATTTCAAATTGATTCATCTTGTCACCTCATAGTATATTACAAAAATTATTAAAAATAGTATTACAAAAGAAATTAAGAATATTGTTTTAAATATATCTTTATGAAAGAATTCTGGCAAAGAATTATAAAACTTACGTATTGCTTTATACATGATATAGCCAATTATACTACCAGCAAAGTTAAGAATTATATCATCGATATCAAAACTTCTACCAATAAACATTTGAATAGTTTCAATTGTACTTGAAGTAAATAAGCATATAAATGAAGTTATAAGTAAATTAGATTTACCTATCTTATCTTTAATCATATCACTTATAATAAATGCAAATGGGATAAAAAGCGCAATGTTACCAATTATATTACGGTAAAATAATGCCGAAGTTACTTCATATCTTCTTATTTCATTAAAAGGAATAAAGTTATTAGAATAACTACTAAAGTCTGTCGTTGTTACTAACATAAAAAGCGCAAAGCAATATATGATATAAAGTAAATTTTTAATATCTTTATATTCTAATATTTTCTCTTTATTATATATTACAGCAACTATTTTAATTAAGATCATAACAACACTAAAAAGTATAATCATTGGTAATAGATTAATTAGTATGTCGTAAACTTTGCTCGGTATCACTCAAATCACCCAATTCTTTAATTCCTATATTCTCTTCTACACTTAAGAATAATTCTAATTCTATTTTACTATTAAA
>CAZKFB010000058.1:0-5827 GCA_964551965.1 uncultured Muribaculaceae bacterium | reverse complement strand
AAATAGCTTAATTCATTAAAGAAAATGAAGCTGAAGCTAAACTTGAAGTTGATTAAAAAGCTAAGAATTTACTTGTTTATTCTATGGAAAAATATTCAAATGATGTAACAAATATTCAAACTGTATCTACTATTAACTTACCTAATGATGAAATGAAGGGTAGACTAATTGGTAGAGAAGGGAGAAATATTCGTACAATTGAAGCTGTTACAGGAGTTGATTTAATTATTGATGATACTCCAGAAGCTATAGTTATTTCGTCTTTTGATCCATTTAGAAGAGAAATAGCAAAGCAAACAATTGAAACATTAATTAAGGATGGAAGAATTCACCCAACTAGAATTGAAGAAATCTATGATAAAGTTTCAAAAGATATGAATACGAGAGTTACAGAAATAGGTAAAAATGCAGTTTATGAATTAGGATTATCTAAAATTGATCCTGAATTAGTTAACTATATTGGAAAATTAAATTTCCGTACTAGTTATGGACAAAATGCATTACAACATTCGGTTGAAGTTGCTAACCTTTGTGGTATTATGGCAGCAGAACTTGGTGAAAATGTTATGCTTGCAAAACGTGCTGGTTTACTTCATGATATTGGTAAGTCAATTGATTTTGAAGTTGAAGGAAGCCATGTTGATATTGGTGTTGATATCGCTAAGAAATATGGTGAAGATGATGTAGTTATTAATGCTATAGCTAGTCACCACGGTGATACAGAACAAACAAGTGTAATCTCATGTTTAGTACAAATTGCTGATACATTAAGTGCAGCAAGACCGGGTGCAAGAAATGACTCAATGGAAAATTACATTAAGAGATTGGAAACGCTAGAAAGTCTAGGAAATTCATTCGATGGTGTTGATAAGAGTTATGCAATGCAAGCAGGAAGAGAAATTCGTGTAATTGTTAAACCGGATGAAGTTGATGATCTAAAGAGCTTTAAGATTGCTCGTGAATTGAAATCTAAGATTGAAGCTGAGATGCAATATCCAGGAACAATTAAGATTACAGTAATAAGAGAAACAAGGGCTCAAGAAGAAGCAAAATAAAAAACATCTTATGATGTTTTTTTTATTTTCTCGAATTCACTGATAAAGAATTCATCAGTCATTCCTGATATATAGTCAATTGCAATTCGTTCATTAGTATTTTTGCTTTTATATTCATCATTCATTTCATTCATATACTGTTTGAATAATGAATCTTTTATTGTCTTAGATTTTAAACATTTAACATAGTACTTAAATAAATCATTGAACATTTTCTTAATTAAGTCTAATTCATTTTTAGAATTAGCTAAACTATAAATGTGTTTATAATTGAAACTCTTTAGATCACGAATAGCTTCATATATTTTTGGTGACATTTCTAAGTGATTTTTACCAATTGAGTTTGCTATTATGTCTTCAGTTATCGTAGATACGATATCACGATTATTGTTCCCAAGAATCTCCTGAATACTCTTTGGTATTTCGGAAATATCAAAGACACCTAGTCTTACAGCATCTTCAATATCTCTTCCTAAATAACCAATAATATCACTTATTCTTACAACACATCCTTCAAGTGTCATTGGAACTAGTTTTTTTACATAGTTGGCATTCTTATAACATTCATTGTAATCATATAGAAAATCTTCAACAGTTTTCTTTCTTGGATAATAATCTTTTTGAACAAATTCTCCATTGTGGCAAAGTATTCCATCTAAAGTTTGAACACATAGATTTTTTCCTTCACCATTATTTTCCAGAATCATTAATTCTCTTACAGATTGAACATTATGGAAAAAGTTTCCTTCACCATTCTTATTAGATATTTCATTTAATATTGCTTCACCAACATGGCCGAATGGTACATGACCAATATCATGTCCTAAAGCAATAGCTTCTGTTAAATCTTCATTTAAACTAAGAGCACGCGATATTGTTCTAGCTATTTTACTAACTAGTTGAACATGAATAATACGTTTAGAAATATGATCATTTAAAGAATTTGAAAACACTTGTGTTTTATCAATGTATCTCGTATAGGATAAACTATGAATTATACGATCGGTATCTCGAAAGTAATTTGGTCGCAAATCCTTTTTAATATCTCCATTTAGTCTTATTGCATCTCTATCATAAGTAGCATATCTAGATAGGTATTTTTCATGTTTTAACATATTAACTTTTTTCATAGTAATCACCTTACCAATATTATACATAAAAAAGCATAAAAAAACTATTCTAATGAATAGTTCTTTTCAAGTTTATTTATTATTAAATTAAATATTATAGATAATAATGATAGTAGAAGAATACCACACATAACTAAAGATAAGTTAAATACTTGAGTTCCATATAATATTAAATATCCAATTCCTTCTTTACAACATAAGAATTCTCCCATAATAACACCAATTAGATTCATCGATATATTTATCTTTAGAGAAGATAATATATATATTCTCGAAGATGGTAATATAAGATTAAATAAGATATCTTTCTTACTAGCACCAAATATTTTAAATAACTTTAATTGTTCTGTATCACAAGATAGAAACCCATTTAAGATAGTAATAGTAGTTACAATTACACTTATAAGAAGAGCATTAAATATTATTGAATTAGTATTTGTTCCTAAAATAATAATTATTAATGGACCTAAAGCTACTTTAGGTAAACTATTAATAACCATAATAAATGGATCTAATATCTTTTTTAGTGTTTTGAATATATATAAAGTTAAAGCCAAAATAAATGAGATAATTCCACATAGTAAAAATGAAATAATAACTTCATAGGTAGTTCTTAGAATGTGATTAAATAAATTATTATCTTGATACAATTCAACTAAAGTATTAATTACTTTAGAAGGTGAAGAAAATAAAAATGAATTAATTATATTTAATCGAGATAATACTTCCCAAAAGATAAGAAAGATAATGAGTAATGAAATTTGAGAAAATATTATTATTAATCTATTTTTTTTTAATTTTTTTAAAAATAATTTATGTTCATAAGTCATCTTTTATCAACTCCCATATAGAGTTTATTATTTCATCATAGTTGGTTAATCTTTCTTTTTTACTTGGTATATTATCATCTTCCGGTAAAGTTATTATTTCTTTAATAATAGCAGGCCTTTTTGATAGAACAATTATTCTGTTTGAAAGCATAGTAGCTTCTTTGACATCATGAGTTATAAGAATTGCTGATATATTTAATTCTTTAATTATTTTGAATACATCATCACTTATACTTAATCTAGTAGTGTAATCAAGTTTAGAGAAAGGTTCATCGAGAAATAAAATATCAGGTTTTATTGCTAGAGTACGAATTAGTGCTAATCTTTGACGCATACCTCCCGATAAGTTCTTTGGATAGTCATTGGCAAATTCTTTTAATCCATATCTATCTAATAGAGTATTAACATATTCAATGTTTTCTTCATTTTTAATAGATTTAAGTTTAAGTCCTAAAGTAGCATTATCGATTACAGTAAGCCATGGAAGTAGGCAATCATTTTGCATCATATATCCAATCTTTAAATTATCTTTTTTTTCAATAGTTCCACTAGATGGCTTATCTAAATCAGTTAATATATTTAATAGGGTGGATTTACCACATCCGCTTGGACCAATAATACTGACAATTTCTGAATCATTTATATCAAAAGAAATATTATCTATAGCTTGTATTTCTTTAGCTTTTGTATGATAATTTTTCGTTAAGTTTTTTATTTTAATTAACTTCATAGATTAGATCTTCATATTTTACTTTTTCTTTTATTTCATTATTATCTAATAAAATATTTTGTAGATTATTAAAACTTTCTTCAGTTATATTGGGATCTTTAAACCAAGAATCAGCATTTTTATAATTACTTATCATCATAGTTAGTTCATCTATTGAAGTGTCGGGGAATTGATTTTTTATAACTCTCGATATTTCGCTTGGATCATGCGTATTTACATATTCTAATCCTTTTTCAATTCCTTTATAGAATTTATTAATTGTATCTTTATTATCTTTTATATAACTATCTAATGCATTAAATGCTGTATAGGGAACAACTCCTGCATAAGTTCCAATAGAATCAGCGATAAAGCCATAACCTTCATTAACTAATTTACTTGCGTTAGGTTCTCTTAGTTCAACTAAAATGAATAAGTATAATATTTGTTCATAAGTTTTAATAGGTGATTTAATGGAAATAACAAATGGTTTTTATAATTCTTATATAGTTATGTTGGCATCAAATCTATTTAAGAATGGAGAAATAGATTACTTATGTTATCAATTTATATTAAATAAATATAAGGGAGTTTTAGATGAATTTAATTAGTATTAGGAAACTATTAAATGAGGGAGTAAGTATTTATAATATCCATTTAAGGGTAACTAGTTATGCAAGAGTTTCAACTAATTCTGATGAACAATTAAATTCGCTTAGTAATCAAACTCACTATTTTGAAAATCTAATTAAGAACAATGAGTATTGGGAGTATGTTGAATCATATGTTGATGAAGGCATAAGTGGAGTAAGAGATATAAAGAGAAATGCTTTTATGAAAATGATTAATGATGCAAGAACTGGTTTGTTTGATTTAATAGTTACAAAAGAAATATCGAGATTTAGTCGTAATACATTAGATAGTATCAAATATACTAGATTATTACTTTCGTTTGGTGTAGCAGTACTATTTATAAATGATAATATTAACACGGCAGACGTTGATTCTGAACTAAGACTTACGATCATGTCTAGTTTAGCTCAAGATGAAATAAGGAGATTATCTGAAAGAGTTAAATTTGGCATTAATGAAGCTATTAAGAGAGGAAGCATTCTTGGGAATAATATGCTTTATGGATATAAGAAAAATAAGATTACAGGTAATTTAGAAATAAATGAATTAGAGAGTATAGTTGTCATTAGATTATATTCTTTATATGCAATTGATAAAGCGTCTTTAAGTGATATAGCCAAAATGTTTAATAGGGAAGGTATTCGAACAATTAATAATAAATCTTGGTGTGTATCAACTTTATCAAGAATGATTAAGAATCCTAAATATAAAGGTTATTATTGTGGGAAGAAAAGTGAAGTAGTAGATTATATGAGTAAGAGAGTTAAAAGAATAGAAGAGAGTAATTGGGTGCTTTATAAGAATAATGAAAAAATACCACCTATAGTTACGGAAGAGTTATGGAGTCTTGCAAATAATAGATTGAGTAAGAAAAAGAATAATGAATGTTATAACCGTTATCCATTAAGTGGAAAAATAATATGTTCATGTAATTCTAAATTTACGAGAAAGAAAAACTTAAGAACTAGTGATGATATATCTTGGATGTGTTCAAATTATTTAAATAATGGAAAAAGAACTTGTGAATCCGCTAATGTAAGAGAAAGTGAATTATATGATATATTTAATAATTTAATATCTTTTATATCTAAAAATCTAGAAAAGTGTAATAGGGTACTAGTTAATAGTATTAATGACTATAATAATAGTTTAAATAACAATGAATATATAAAAAAAGAAATTAAAAAGATAAAGAGTAAAAAAAAGAAATTACTTGAACTTAGAATAGATGATCTAATAAGTAAAGAAGAGTATAAGGATAATACTAATTTATTAAATAAGAATTTAAAAATATTAGAAGACAATCTAAATAAAAAAAATGAATACTTATGTGATATAAGTATTCATCATTCAAATATAATGAGTATTTTAATTAATTTGCTTATCAATAGGATAATAGTTGAAAGAATAGATGACTATAATATTAATTTAAATATTATTATTGATTCTAAATTTATTGTATTTACAGAT
>CAZKFB010000057.1:0-5970 GCA_964551965.1 uncultured Muribaculaceae bacterium | reverse complement strand
GTGCAACGCCCTCGTAACGCGTAGGTCGCTGGTTCAAATCCGGCAGTTGGCACCATTTAGTTATTAAACTCAAGTTTTGAGTAATAATAGAAAACGACTTGTTAAAAAGTCGTTTTTATGATATTATGAATATGTCAAGGAAACTTGAATAAAATAAAAAAGGGAACATTCAATAGTCGCATGTTGAGTGTAGCCGTAAATAGGTTCCACCTAAATCATTGCTGAGTTAGGTGGATTTCTTTTATATTAAAACTATAAATAGTAAGAATAATAAAAGGAAGATAATTATTACTAAAGATAGAATTAAAAAGTCCTTCTTGTTCATTGTATCGCCTCTCTTCTTTTATGAAGTTTGGCTCCACCCAACTTATTAAATGTTCCTAGATTAGTTATATCAAACAAACATTTTGTATTCAACTGTTTTGTCTTAATTATTTAGATAATTAAATTTTATTATGAAAAAACTTGAAATATTTTAAATTTTTTTTAAATAGTAGAATTATGACATTGCTTTATGTTAAAATAAAATCAATAAAGGAGAATTTACAATGGCAGTTAAAATAACATATTTTGTACATGGAACAACAACAGATAATTTAGAACATAAATCTACCGGATGGCTACCAGGAGAATTATCACAAAAAGGAATTGATCAAAGTATCGTTTTAAAAGAACAAGTAGATATCAATCAATTTGACATTGTTTTCTGTTCTGATTTGCAAAGGGCAGTTGACTCGGCAAAATATACTTTTGAAGGAGTTAAAGAAATAATTCAAGATGAGAGATTAAGGGAATGCAACTATGGAGATTTTAATGGACAAGATAGTAGTTTAGCAAAATATGAGGATCATATTACTGAAAGATTTCCAAATGGAGAATGTATGCTAGATGTAGAAAAAAGAATTAAAGATTTTTGTGATTATATTTTGGAAAATTACAATGGCAAACACATAGCAATAGTTGCTCATAAAGCACCTCAACTTGCTTTTCAAGTTTTAACTCAAGGAAAAACTTGGGATGAAGCTATTAATCAAGATTGGCGTAAAACAAAATCTTGGCAACCTGGTTGGGTATATATAGTGAACGAATAACATGCCTTTTATCGATATATACTAATAATATGATTGAATTATACAAATAAAAAATTAGAAAAGTATATTTCACTCTTATTAGTTATTAAATTCAAGTTTTGAGTAATAGTATAAAACGACTTGTTAAAAAGTCGTTTTTATGATATTATGAATATGTCAAGGAAACTTGAATAAAATAAAAAAGGGAATACTTAACATTCCGAAGTTGAGTACTCACCTATACGGTTAGCACTTAATCTTGTTAGACTGAGTGCTTTTTCATTTTATAGTTCATTATCATTTAAATAATAGAAAAATAAGTAGAATGATGATAATGATTAATGAAGCGATTAAAAAATCTTTGTTAGTCATTTCCACCACCTCCTTTCGGAGGTAAGCACTCAACTGTTAAGTATTCCTGAATCGGTTATATCAAACAAACATTTTATATTCAACTGTTTTGTCTTAATTATACAATAAAAAGGAAAAAATAGTAATTGGAGGTATTTATGACTAGACCAATAACGACATTATTTATGTTAGAATCATTAGATGGAAAGATTAGTAGTGGAAGTAGTGATATTCTTGATGCTGATAAAGATTGGTGTCAAATAGATGGAGTCAAAGAGGGAATTCATCAATATTATGAAATAGAAACAACTACTGATTTTTATTCATTAAATACTGGTAGAGTTATGGCAAAAATTGGTGTTAATGATAGAACTGAATATCATGAAAAGGTAGATTGTAGATTTATTATAATTGACAATAAACCACATCTAAATGAAAAGGGTATCGATTATTTATGTCATTGGGTAGATAGACTTATACTTGTTACAACTAATAAAAATCATATAGCATATTCTTTACAAGAAAAATATGATAATCTTGATATATTATTTTATGATTCTTTAGATCTTAATACTTTATTAGTTGATATGAAAGAAAAATATAATGCAGAAGCAATTACTATTCAGTCTGGTGGATCTTTAAATGGTTTATTTTTAAGAGAGAATTTAATTGACTATGTAAATATAGTTATTGCTCCTTTATTGGTTGGGGGTAAAGATACTTCAACTTTAATAGATGGTGATTCTATAACATCTACTAATGAGCTTAGTAAATTAAGAGGACTACAATTAATTGAATGTAATCAATTAGAAGATTCTTATATTCAATTAAAGTATAAAGTATTAAAATAAATGTTTAGGAGAAAAATATGAAACTAGATTTAGTAACTTTTAATAACTATAAAGAAGCTATTGAGATTCAGAATATTATATTTCCGCATGAAAATGGAACTCTTAATATTCTTGCTTCATTAGATAGAGATCTATTTATGGAAAAAACTAATTTATTCTATCCTGACGATAATGTAAAATACTATTTGGGATTATTAAAAGATGAAATAGTTGGTATTACAGGAATTTATAAAGTTGATAATGATGAAGAAGCCTGGTTAGCATGGTTTGGAATATTGCCGACTCTAAGAAATCATGGATATGCAAAACAATTATTAGAAGAAACAATGAACCTTGTAAAAAAGAATGGATGTAAGGTTTTAAGATTATACGCAGATAAAGTAGCAAATGCTGAAGCAATTAAGTTATATGAAAAATTGGGATTTGTTGGAGAAAAATATTCTTCAGAAGAATTATCTTATGATTGTTGGATATATTCTAAGAATCTATATTATGAAGAAATTCAATTGTGGAATAATAAAAATTTAAATCTAGCTCGTCAATCAGAATTTGATCAAATGGATATAGATAGTATTAATAAAATAGCTGATATGTACGATAATTTAAATATATAGAACGACTTGTTAGTAAGTCGTTTTTATGATATTATAATATCTAATTAATGAGGTGAATATTATGAGTAGATTATATGGAGCTTCCGTTGATAAGAGTAGATGGGATATAATTGAGATAGATAGTTCAAATTATCATTCTTATAATCTTATAGATAAAGAGACTATGAGTTCTTATTATTTAAATAATATTATTGGTATTGAACAAGTAGGTGAAGAAGAATTTTTAATTTATGATAGATATAATGAAGATAGTTTTAGAATAGTTAGATATCGAGCAGAAAAAGCAGGATTAGTTAAAATGTTTGAAACAAAGTTTAGCTTTTTCCAATTTATAACTGAAGATAGAATACTTTTCACTTATTGGTCTAATTCAGGCGGATATTACTGTTCAGGTATTTATTCAGTAAAAGATAATAAATATCTTGAAGAAGGTAAATGGTTAGATAGAAAACTAGTAGAAACACATGTTTCTGCTGATGATCCAGAAAAAATCGAATTATATGTTAATGAAACATTGTTTTCTTCAATGTTAGGGAATCCTAAATTAGTATATTCGGTTAATTCGGAGACATTAGAACCAACTTCTCTTTGTTATAGTCAACTTAGAGATAGTTATATCGAAGTTACAAGTAAGAGTGATTTGGATACTATTAGATATGAAGATAGTAAATACATTTCTATAATTGAAAAAATAATGTTTCAAGAAGAAAGAGAACAATTACAAAAAGCAAAAGAAAAGATATTATCAAAACATAGTGAAAATAAGTAGCAATATTGTTATTGCTGCTTTTGTGTTTAAAAAGAAAGGGTTGATATAATGAATAATATAATTATAATGAATGCTCATACAAATAATTTAAAGAACATTAATGCGGAAATTGAGTTTGGAAAATTTATTATTTGTGCTGGACCTAGCGGAAGTGGTAAGAGTTCATTTGCTATTGATACTTTAATAAATAAACGAGATTGTATTATAAAAAATTATCCTAAGAATGTTAAAATGGTTTCTCAAAGAATTAGTAGTACTAATAAAAAATTAGAAGATATTGAAAAGTTATCAAATTTAGAAAATTATCTTATTGTTATTGATGAACCTTTAGCTGGTACAACGAGCGAAGAAGCAAATGTCTATTCAAAACTAATGAAAGAAATATCTAAAAATAATTATTTAATAGTTGTTGAACATCGAAAAGAAATATTTGAGTTTGCTGATTATGTCCTTGTATTTGGGCCGGAATCGGGATCTAATGGTGGAGAACTTATAAAAAGAGTATCGGGAAAAGAATATTTAAGTGAATTGCCATTAACTAAGATTGAAAGAACAGAAAATAAATCAAATAAAAAAATAAGTGCTTTATTTAGTAAGTTTAATAATATAGATAATTATAAAGTTGAAATATGCTTAAATAAAATAACTTCGATATCAGGATCAGCCGGAAGTGGGAAGAGTACATATTTAGATGCATTGTTTAAAGCGTTTGATAAGTCTGTCGGTGCATCCGAAAGAAGAAAAGATTTAATAGAAATAAAGGGTAAGAATTATATAAGGAGACCACATATAATTGATGCAAGCCCTGTATCTAAAAATTCTAAATCGACAGTTGCTACTTATTATGGAGTATCTAAGTTCTTTAAAGATAAAGGTTTAAATATAACGGTAGATGATGCTATTGAATTATATAAAGATGATAATTTAATTATTAGAAGATTAAAACATTTACAAGATATTGGATTAGGATATTTAAAGCTAAATCAAAGTTCTTATTCTCTTTCGGGAGGAGAATGTCAAAGAATAAAGTTAGCTAAACTACTATGTAAAAAATTGGGAGATCGAAGTATTTATATCTTTGATAATCCTGTAAGAGGTTTAGGAGAAAATAATATTAAACAAGTTATGTTAATGTTTGATAAATTAGTTAAGAATAATAATACAGTACTTATTGCGGAAAATGATCCAACAGCTTTAAAATATGTTGATGAAATAATAAATCTATAAATAAAAAAGATAGCAATATTTATCTATTTGAAGTACAATAAAGAACCAAGAGATGATATTTATGAAAAAGAGTAAATTATCGAAAAGAGAATCTTTAAAACAATTAGTATTGAGTGGAGTATCAATTGAATAATTGATACTTTTTTATTGACATAACAATTAATAAATAGTATTATTGTATTATGCAAGTAATACAATAAAGGAAGGAAGATAATTATGGAATATGTTTTTGATAATGAAAGACCTATTTATGTTCAATTAGTAGAAATGATAAGAATAGATATTATTTCTGGTAAGTTTCCTAAAGGAGAAAAGTTGCCTTCTGTAAGAGAGCTAGCACTTATGATGAAGGTTAATCCTAATACAATGCAAAAAGCTTTAGGCGAACTGGAAGATGAATCACTTATTTATACTGAGAGAACTAATGGTAAATATGTTACTAAAGATGAAAAACTAATTGAAAAAGTAAAAAGACAATTAGCTCAAGAAAAAGTTGATAATTATCTTAATAGTATGGATAGTATTGGAATAGACTATAATAAAGCTTTAGAATACTTGCAAGAATTAGGAGGAAAAAGATGAACTTAGTTAAGTGCAATAAATTATGTAAAGAATTTGATGGTAAACAAGTTTTAAGTAATGTTAATTTAACTATACAAAAAGGTAGAATAATTGGTTTACTAGGTAAAAATGGAATGGGGAAAACAACTCTTATAAAGTTAATTAATGATTTATTAACACCTACTAGTGGAGAAGTATTAATTAATGGTGAGAAACCAAACGAGAATTCTAAAAGAATAATATCTTATTTACCTGAGAGAACATATTTAGATAAGAGTATGAAAGTATCACAGGTTATTAATATGTTTGAAGAATTCTATGATAATTTTAATAAAGAAAAAGCAATTAAGTTACTTAAAGATTTAGATTTAGATATTAATTTAAAAATTAGTAAAATGTCAAAAGGTATGCAAGAAAAACTACAATTAATATTAGTTATGAGTAGAGATGCTGAACTATATATATTAGATGAACCTTTAGGAGGAGTAGATCCTGCTACTAGAGATTATATTTTAGATACAATATTA
>CAZKFB010000056.1:0-6125 GCA_964551965.1 uncultured Muribaculaceae bacterium | reverse complement strand
AATATTGATTAATATAAATGAATTAAGTGAAATAGAAGAATATGAGAAAATTGGCATCACCAATTTTCTTTTTGCTGTACCTAAGTTATCAATAGGTTATAAAGAAACTCAGTTATCTGATATTCCTGATAATTCTTACATTTTAATTAATCGTGTATTATCATCAGATGATGTCGATTATTTAAAAAGCATAAAGAACGAATTAAAGAGATTTAAAGGTGTTATCTACGAAGATATAGCAGTATTTAATATTTTATCTGATACTTCATTAGAACTTATATGGTTTCAAAATCATTTTACTACTAACTATGAATCAATTAATTTTTGGTTAGATAGGGGTTGTAGTTCGGCAGTAATAAGTAATGAGATAACTGAGAGTGAAATTGATGAGATAATTAGTAAATCACATAAACCACTCGTTTTAAATGTCTTAGGTAAAAACCAAATAATGTATTCTCGTAGAACCCTTCTTACGAACTATAATAAACATGCTGGTATTGACAATGTTAATGACTGTGTAATTGATACGATCAACAATGATACTGAATTCTTTGTTCGTGAATCAGAGTATGGCACGGCAATATTCAATAATACTTATTTTAATTATACTAGTCTAATGAAAAAGTATGAATCTAAAATTATGTATTATTTAATATTTAATTTAGATTTAAGTGTTGATGAAATTAAAAATATTCTAGAAGGGGGTAAATTCGGCAATGATGGTTTCCTAAATAAGAAGACTGTCTATAAGATGGCTGAATATGAATAGTATGAAGATAGAATTACTAGCTCCGGCTGGAAGCTTTGAAAAAATGCAGTTTGCTTTCCTATATGGTGCTGATGCTGTATATTTTGGCGGAAAAGATTATTCTTTACGTGCTAATGCTAAAAACTTCTCTCGTGAAGAAATAAAAAGTGCTGTCGAATATGCTCATAGTTTAAATAAGAAAGTATATGTTACCGTTAATATTGTCTTCCATAACGAAGATTTAAATGGTCTAAAAGATTATTTGGAATATTTAAGTTCAATTAAAGTAGATGCTATTATTACATCCGATGTTGCTGTCATGAATATGATTAATGAAAATAATATAGATCTCGAAATTCATGTATCTACCCAAGCAAGCATATTAAATTATGAAGCAGCATCATTCTATAAGAGTATTGGTGCAACGAGAGTGGTGCTTGCAAGAGAAGCAAATATCAATGATATTAAAAGAATTAAGAGTGAAACAGGATTAGAAATAGAATGCTTTATGCATGGTGCTATGTGTACATCTATTTCTGGTCGATGTGTATTATCAAATTATTGTACAAATCGCGATTCTAATCGTGGTGGATGTGCTCAAATATGTCGTTGGACATTCAATTACTTAAAAGATGGTAAGAAGTTGACTGAGGAACCATTCTCAATGACTCCTAAAGATTTAAATATGGTATCCAACATTAAAAGAATGATTGATCTAGGAGTTAATTCCTTTAAAATAGAAGGAAGAATGCGTAGTATCTACTATGTATCTACTGTTATTCTTACATATCGAAGATTAATTGATAAAATTTTAAATAATACGATTACAGAGAGTGATGAGGAATATGCTCTTAAAATATTAAATAGAGTAGCTAATCGTGATTCAGCTCCTCAATTCTTCGATAATTTACCTGACGAAAACGATCAATATTACTTAGGACGTGAGGAACTATCTAATCAGGACTTCCTAGGTTTAATAATTGACTCTGAAGGTGAATATACAATAGTTGAAGAGAGAAACTATTTTGGTGTAGGTGATACTGTAGAAGTATTTGGACCAAACCATGAAACGATCGAATATACTATTGATTCAATGTGGGATATTGATGGAAATACTCTTGATATAGCACGCCATCCTAAGATGAAAGTTAAACTAAAATTACCTTTTAAAGTCGATAAGTTTGATATGATACGAATAAAAAACGTTGACTTTTAATAAAATTTGTAGTAATCTTTAAAACGTAGTTTTATTGAATACAAAAAAAGAAGGGTGAATGATTATGCCACAAAAGAAAGCGATTAAATTAACTTCACAAGGATATTTAGATATCGAAAGTGAATTGAATAAATTAAGGGAAGAAGATAGACCTAGAATAATTCAGGCTATTAAAGAAGCAAGAGCTCAAGGAGACTTGTCAGAAAACGCCGACTACGATGCAGCAAGAGAGGAACAAGCTAAAGTTGAAGCTCGTATCAAAGAATTAGAATATATGATTGAACATGCTGAAATAATTGAAGGAACACCAAAAGGTGTTGTTGGATTAGGTTCTGTTGTTAAAATCGTATATATGGATGACGAAGATGAAACAGACACATTTAAGATTGTTGGTTCACTTGAAGCTGATATCTTAGAAAACAAAATATCTGATGAATCACCAATTGGTTCAGCTTTATGCAATCATAAAGTTGGTGATGTTGTTACTATCACAAGTCCAAACGGATCGTATGATGTTAAGATTGTTAGTGTAGATTAACAATCTTTTTTATTTTTTATAATTTTATGGTTGTTTCACTATTTGTTTTTTGATATAATTAAAGTATTCGAAGGGGCAATCTAATGGAACATTACTTTACAAATAATGCAGACTTACCAAGCAACTTTAGAACCATTATCTATAAGATAAATGGTTCAGTTTTAGAGTTTACTAGTGACTTAGGTGTGTTTTCTAAAAACAAAGTCGATTATGGTAGTGATTTACTTATCCGCACATTTTTAAATAGTGGAATTAGTAATCGCACACTTTTAGATGTTGGATGTGGTTATGGAATTATCGGCATAACTTTATCTAAACTTGCAAACATGAAATCGACTTTAGTTGATGTAAACAAAAGAGCTGTTCATTTAACAAACATGAATATTAAATCCAATGGAGTAGACGCCGTATCTTTTGAATCGAATATTTATGATAATGTTGATTGCACATATGATGTTATAATTACTAACCCTCCGATTAGAGCAGGCAAGAAAGTAGTTCTCGATATTCTACTTAAAGCGAAAGAATATATGAGTGAATCTGGTGAATTATGGCTTGTCATTAGAAAAGATCAAGGGGCAAAGAGTATACTTGAAACCTTGAAGACTGTATACGATGCAAACATAGTTGAGAAAAGTAAAGGTTTCTATATTATTGTTTGTAAAAACTATTGACACCAATTCTAATATTCGATATAATCTTAAATTGGTGGCGAATACTCCTTTTTAGCGTGGAGGCACAAAAAAAATTACTATAGTATTGGGGTGAAATGATGGCATACAAAGTACAAAAATTTGGTGACCATAGAGAGAGAAGATCTTTCGCAAAAACAAAAAATGCTTTAGCATTAACGGATTTATTAGAAATTCAAAAGAAATCATATGATGAATTTCTAACTGTAGGAATAGACGAAGTATTTAAAGACATATTCCCAGTCGATTCTTTTACAGGAAAGGTATCATTACAATTTGATTCTTATTCATTTGATGAACCAAGATATGGAATCAAAGAGTCAAAAGAGAGAATGGTAACATACTCAGCACCTTTAAAGGTTCAAGCAAGAGTATTTATTCATGAGACAGGTGAAGTTAAGGAACAAGAAGTTTTCTTAGGCGATATGCCTATGATGACTGATTCAGGAACATTCATTATTAATGGTGTTGAAAGAGTTATTGTTTCACAATTAGTAAGAAGCCCTTCAATTTACTTTAAAAGAGAAATTGATAAGAATGGTAGACCTGTAGTATCTGGTGAAGTTATTCCTAACCGTGGTACTTGGTTAGAGTTCGAACTAGATGCAAGAGATGTTGTATATGTAAGAATTGATAGAACTCGTAAAGTTACTATTACTACATTACTACGTGCTTTAGGTTTATCTAGTGATGAAGAAATCTTAGAACTATTTGGTGAAGATAATGTATTTATTAAGAATACACTAGAAAAAGATTCTACTAAGAATACTGATGAAGCCTTAATTGAAATATATGAAAAACTTCGTCCTGGTGAACCAGCTACTCTAGAATCTGCTAAGAACCAAATGATTACTAGATTCTTTGATAAATTCCGTTATGATTTAGCTAAAGTTGGACGTTATAAGTTCAATAAAAAATTAAATGTATTAGATCGTTTATTAGGTATGAAAATTGCTGAAACGATAAAAGTAGATAAAAAGGTTATTTGTGAAGAAGGTACTGTTATTGATAAGACAATGCTTGAAACATTAAGACCTATATTTGCTGATGGTTATAATTTAAAATCTGTTAGAATTAACGATGAATTAGACCAATATGATAAAGTACAAACTATTAAAGTTTACGATAAGAAAGATGAAAAGAGAATTATTACTATTATTGGTAATGACCAATCTATTGATTCTCGTAGACTTACTATATCAGACGTATATGCAGCAGTAAGTTATTATTTAGACTTGCTAGATGGATTTGGATCAGTTGATGAAATTGACCATTTAGGAAATCGTCGTGTAAGACAAGTAGGAGAATTAATTCAAAATCAATTTAAGATTGGTATATCTCGTATGGAGAGAGTTATTCGTGAAAGAATGACCACTCAAGAATTAGATGCTATCACACCTAAGACTTTAATTAATATCCGTCCTGTTACAGCAGCAATGAAAGAATTCTTTGGTTCATCACAATTATCAAAATTCATGGATCAAATAAATCCAATTGCTGAGTTAACAGATAAGAGACGTTTATCAAGTTTAGGACCTGGTGGACTTTCACGTGACCGTGCCGGAATGGATGTTCGTGACGTTAACGTTTCTCACTATGGTAGAATATGTCCTATTGAATCACCTGAAGGTGCAAACATCGGACTTATTACATCTCTAGCAAGTTATGCTAAGATTAATGAATATGGATTTATAATGACTCCATATAGAAAAGTAGATGCTTGTCATGTAACAGATGAAATTGTATACTTAACTGCTGATGAAGAAGCTGACTATTATATTGGTCAAGCAACAATCAAGATGGATGATAAAAATAATATAACTGAAGAGGAACCAATTTGTCGTTTAAATGGTGACAACGTTAGTGCTAAACCAGAACAAATTAACTTTATTGATGTTGCACCAAGTCAAATCGTTTCTATTACAACAAGTATTATTCCATTCTTGGATCACGATGATGCTACTCGTGCATTGATGGGTTCGAACATGCAACGTCAAGCTGTGCCATTATTACAAACAGAGGCTCCAATTGTTGGTACTGGTGTTGAATATATTGCAGCTCGTGATTCTGGTTCAACTATCGTTTGTAAGAATGATGGTGTAGTAGAATATGCTGATGCTAAAAAGATTGTTGTTAAAACAGCAAAAGATAAAGATGTTTACTATTTAGCTAACTTTGAAAGAAGTAATGCTGAAAGTTGTATAAATCATTCTCCAATCGTTAAAGAAGGAGATAAAGTTCATGTAGGTGAAGTTATTGCCGATGGACCTTCTACAGATAAAGGAGAATTAGCTTTAGGTAAAAACATGGTTGTAGCATTTATGACATGTAATGGTTATAACTATGAGGATGCCGTTGTATTAAATGAAAGATTAGTTAAAGATGATGTTTATACATCTCTACATATTGAACATTATGACATTGATTGTCGTGATACTAAGTTAGGACCTGAAGAGATTACAAGAGATATTCCAAACGTTTCTGAAGAATCAAGAAAGAATCTTGATGCTGAAGGTATTATTCGTATTGGTACAGAAGTACATGAAGGAGATATCTTAGTTGGTAAAGTAACTCCAAAAGGTGTTCAAGAATTAACAAGTGAAGAAAAATTATTACATGCAATATTTGGTGAAAAGACTCGTGAAGTTAGAGATACTTCATTACGTGTAGCTCATGGAGCTGATGGTATCGTTCATGATGTTAAAGTTTATACTAAAGAGAATAGTGATGAACTTCCTGCTGGTGTATCTAAAGTAGTTAGAGTTTATATCGTTCAAAAACGTAAGATACAAGTAGGAGATAAGATGTCAGGACGTCATGGTAATAAAGGTGTTGTTTCTCTAATATTACCTGAAGAAGATATGCCATATATGCCTGATGGTACTCCAGTAGATGTAGTATTAAATCCACAAGGTGTTCCATCACGTATGA
>CAZKFB010000055.1:3708-6194 GCA_964551965.1 uncultured Muribaculaceae bacterium | reverse complement strand
TGAAAAAGAATATACATCCAAATCAAGTTATGTGTACTTTTAAATGTGCTTGTGGAGCTACATTTAAAGCTATGAGTAATAAAGAAGAACAAAACGTTGAAGTTTGTTCGGAATGTCATCCATTCTATACTGGTACTCAAGGTAATCGTAAGAAAACTGGTAATGTTGAAAAATTCAACAAAAAATATAATCTTGATCAAGATTCAAAAGCAGCTTAATTGCTGTTTTTTTTATTAGCATTTATGTTATAATGTATTAAGTAGAGGGTGATGATATTGAGTAAGATAAAATACTTATTCAAAAGAATATTAAAAATGAATTATAAAAAGTTCTTTGATACAATAAATCTAGTTCATAAGAGAAGTGGTAAGAATAGAATAGTTATATTTTTTGATATAATTGTATGTGGATTTAAATATCAGGCCGGTTATATGGATTATAATCTATTTGAAATGTATAAAATGAATAGTAAAGAAAGAAAAACTGTTATTACGAGAGGTCTTAATAATAGTTTTATAAAGAAATATAATGATCAATCTCAAATATATAAATTTGAAGATAAAGTAGAATTTAATAAGATCTTTGATAAATATTTAAACCGTGAATGGATTTACCTTAAAGAAGCTTCTTTAGAAGATTTTAAGAAGTATATTAAAGATAAAAAAGAGATTATTGTTAAACCTGTAGATTCTAGTTGTGGAACAGGAATTGAAATACTTGATCCGAGCATTAGAGATCCAAAAGAGTTATATGATACTCTAATTAATAATAAACAATTTCTTGTTGAAGATGTCGTTAAACAAAATAAAGAGATAAGTAATATTTATCCTCATTCAGTTAATACTTTAAGAGTAGTAACAATTAATAAGAAAGTTGTAGCAGCTTATCTTAGAATAGGTAATAAGGGTAATGTTGTAGATAACTTTAATCATGGAGGAATGGCAACTAAAGTAAATATTGAAAATGGAATTATTGAGTATCCAGCAATTGATAAAAATAGTGAGGTTTATACAATTCATCCAGAAACTAAGCATAAAATTGTTGGTGTACAAGTGCCAATGTGGGATAAAGTAGTTGAATTATGTGAGACTATTGCTCATGTTATCCCGGAAGTTGGATACGTTGGATGGGATATATGTGTTGGTGAAGATAAATTATATTTAATTGAGGGAAATGATTTTCCAGGACATGATATCTATCAGTTACCAGTACATCGAAGTGATAACTATGGTGATTTACCAGTGTTTGAGAGAGCAATGAAAGAAGGAGAAAAATGAAAATAGCGATAGCAACAGATCATAATGGAGTAGATCAAAAGAAAGTGATTATTGAAAATCTTCAAAGTCAAGGAATAGAAATAGTTGATTGTAGTATTAATAATAATCCTATAGATGATTACCCTGATTTTGCAATTAGTTTATGTCAGAAAATAGTAAATAATGATGCAGACTTAGGAATATTAATGTGTGGAACAGGAATAGGTATGTCTATTGCTGCTAATAAGGTAAAAGGAATTAGATGTGCAAAAGTATCAAACTCCGATGAAGCTAGACTAGCAAAAGAACATAATAATGCAAATGTAATAGCTTTAAGTTATAAAGAAGATATGAATACTCTAATTGAATGGATTAACACATTCATTAATACCCCTTTTGCTGAAGATGAAAGACACATTAGAAGAATTAACAAAATAACAAAGTACGAAGAAGGTACCTATGAAGGTTAATCTATTTATATATTTATTAAGTACAATACTATGTGCTTTTGCAGTATCGGGAATTAACTTTGATCCATTAATTAAAAAAGGACATGTTTGGGAAGCTAGATTCTTAAGTTTAATAATAATATTAAGTCTAGCTCATTTACTATCAAGTTTCTTTATTGAAATATTAAGTATAAATATAATATAAGAATCAGTATTGATTCTTTTTTTGACAAAATAAATATTTAAATTATTAATATAATTAAATAGGTGATAATATGTCTAAATTAATTAGTTTAATATTAGTAGGAATATCAGGTATTACTCTATATTTTTATTTTAGTTCTATCATTGAACCCAAAAACAATCAAGAACAAATAAAGGAAAAAGAAAAGATGGTTGTCTTAAAAGAAGATAATACAACGGAAAAGATGGAATTAGAAGAATACTTAGTTGGTGTTGTTGCTTGCGAGATGCCAGTCCTATACGGATCAGAAGCTTTAAAGACACAAGCAATAGCATCGAGAACTTATGCCGTAGTTAAATCTAATAAAAACCTAGCTTTAGCTAAGACAACTGATGACCAATGTTTTATCACGGATGATGAAATGAAGAATAAGTGGGGAGATAAGTATTTGGAATATAAACAAGTAGTTATTGATGCTGTAAATGACACGAAAGGAATAGTTATAACTAAAGATAAAGAATTGTTAACAACATTTTACTTTTCAACATCTAATGGCTATACTGAAGATTCTATGGCGGTATTTAATCGAAGTGGTAT
>CAZKFB010000055.1:0-3608 GCA_964551965.1 uncultured Muribaculaceae bacterium | reverse complement strand
TATATGGCTAAAAACGGCTATAGTTATGAAGATATACTAAAATATTACTATGGTAATATCGAGTTTGTAAAAATATAAGTATAATTTTTCCCAAATTGTTAACACTTGTAATAGAAAGGTGATATCAATTATGGAAAGAAGAAAGGAAATAATAAGTTTAAGTGTAATTATAGTAGCTGTAATAGGAGTAATTGGATTAACAACCATTATTTCATCTAGTCTATTTAAATCACTTACAACCGATAATAATTCTTATGTATTAAGGGGAATAGCAGATACTTATATACCAGTTATTAATGAAGTAGATAATAAAATTAAAGAACCAATATCTAGTAAAGATGTAAGTATTGAAATTAATTACTACGAAGTAAATGGTACTAAAGAAGATCAAGAGAAATCTTTAATTTTATATGATCGTACTTACATGCCTTCAACAGGTATCCTATATGGCTCAGATAATGAATTCGATTGTCTTGCAATAGCTGAAGGAGAAGTAACTTCTATCGATACCTCAGAGATGTTTGGTAGCATTGTAACTGTTAAACACAATAATAACTTAATAAGTAAATATTCAAGTTTATCAAGTGTTAATGTCAAAGTAGGAGATACAGTTAATGCTGGAGAAGTAATTGGAAAAAGTGGACAAAACAAAGTATCAACATCGAAGAATCATATGTTAATGTTAGAATTAACTTTAAATGGAGAATATGTAAATCCAACTAAATACTACAATGTATCTATTGATGAAATAAATGCCAATTAAAATAAAATTAACAGATAAATATATTTATCTATATGATAAAACATTAAAGATCTTAGAATCTAAATATATTAAAAATGGAAGAGTAGATAATGTAGAAAAGCTAATTAAATATTTAAGAGTTATCTTGAACAATACATTTATAAAGAGAAAATACATATTTATATTAGATCCCTTATTAAATAACAGTGAGAAGTTCGTATATAGATATGTATTCGATAGTATAGGTTTATTAAATTATCATATAACTGATGATGTTAGTATTGTGAGTGATATAATTGAAGATGATAATATAATATTATTCGCATGGACGAGTGGTATATATTATTGTTATAAGAATGATAAAGAAATAGTTGTAAATAGATATAACAATAAAGTTATAAATAGTTTGAAAAAGAAATACATAATAAATATTGGTGATAGTGAAGTTAATGATACATTTAATAAACCTATTTATAAATATGAAGACAATATAAATTTTATATTTAAAAAAGAAAGTTAATTAACTTTCTTTTTATAATGTTATAATATATTTATAAATGATAATTATACAAAAAAGAAGCAGTCCCCCTGAGAACTGCTCCAAAGAATAAAAAGGGGTTGGCTAGTGTGATACTAGCACCAATTCGCCTGTAAGTGAATTGGTATTTAATATACTAATCGATTAAGGTATTTTTGTCAACACTTTTTTTAAAAAAATAACTACTTTTGGAGGAAAAATTATGAATTTATCAGATATTAAAGGTATAGGTCCTAAAACATTAAATATACTTAATAAATTATCTATTTTTACAGTTAATGATTTAGTTAGATTCTACCCATACCGCTACAACATATATAGACCTAGTGATATAACAAATTGTAATATAGAAGATACTATTGTAGTTCCATGTAAGATAATTTCGGAACCAAAAGTATCTTATATAAAAAGAAATTTTAATCGTTTATCTTTTATGGTAGAAGCTAATAATATACCTATTAATGTTGTAATATTTAATCGAGCATTTTATAAACCTAATTTGAAGATTAATCGATTTATTACTTTAATAGGTAAATATAATAAATTAAAGAATCAATTTATGGCATCAGATATTAAATTTAAATATATGAACTCTATCGAAGTAGAACCAGTATACCATTCAAGTACAGGTATATCTTCTAATCAAATATCAAAGTTAATAACTAATGTGTTATCAACATTGGATTCTATTGAAGAAATAGTTCCTGAATATATAAGTGAAAAATATAATCTAATGGATACTCAAGAATCTATAAGAGAAATTCATAATCCAACAAATTTAAATAATCTTAAACAAGCTAAGTTAAAATTAAAATATGAAGAACTATTTGAATTCATGTTTAAGATTAATTTAATAAAATATAAGAATCAAATATTCGATGACTTTGTTATTAAAGATATAAGTGATGATACAGTAAAAGAAGTAGTTGATAAAGTACCATTTGATTTAACTAACGATCAATTAAATGCTATTAATGATATTGTTAAAGACTTTAGAAATTTAAAAAGAATGAATAGACTAATATTAGGTGATGTTGGATCAGGTAAGACAATAGTTTCTTTTGTATCTATCTTACTTAATAAAGAGTCTGGTTATCAAAGTGCATTACTTGCACCCACAGAAGTATTAGCTCACCAACACTATGACAATTTTATGAGTATATTTGAAAATCTTGGTTTAAAAGTAGAACTATTAGTTGGATCATTAAAGAAATCAGAAAAGAATTCTATTATCGAAAGATTAAAGAATGGAGAAATAGATTTATTAATTGGTACTCATGCTATGTTAGAAGATAATGTAGAATTTAATAATCTAGGTTTAGTTATAACTGATGAACAACATCGATTTGGTGTTAATCAAAGAAAATCGTTACAAAATAAAGGTATGCATGTCGATGTCTTATATATGTCAGCAACCCCAATACCAAGAACATATGCTTTAACTATTTATGGTGATATGGATATATCTATTATTAAAGAAAAACCTAAAGGAAGAAAAGATATATTAACTAAAGTATATAACTTCAATGAAATAAATACTATTGTTGATTCAATAGAACAAGAATTAGATAATGGATATCAAGCTTATGTCGTAGCTCCTCTAATTGAATCAGATGATGGAGAAACTAATGAATTAAATGACTTAAAGAAAATCGAAGATACTTTAACAGAAAAATTCACTAAAAAACATTCTATTGGAATATTACATGGTAAAATGAAACAAGTTGATAAAGATATAGTTATGAACAACTTCAAAGAAGGCAAAATAGAAGTATTAATATCTACTACCGTAATAGAAGTAGGAGTAGATGTAAAAAATGCAACTATGATGTGTATCTTCAATGCCGAAAGATTTGGGCTTGCAACTTTACACCAACTTCGAGGAAGAGTAGGAAGAAACTCAATACAATCTAAATGTATCTTAATATCAGATAAAGATACCGAAAGATTGAATGTTATGGAAGAGAGCAATGATGGATTCTATATTTCAGAAAAAGACTTTGAAATAAGAGGATCAGGAGATCTATTTGGTGTAAGGCAATCCGGAGATATGGTATTTAAAATAGCTGACTTAAGAACTGACTATAAAATACTGTTACAATGCAAATCAGATACTGAAGAATTTATCCTAAATAATATCGAAGATAGCTTTAAAAACTATAGTTATTATAGAACCATCTTAGATAAATTAATAAACACTGATTAATAATTTCATTGACAAATAACCATTTTTACTTTAATATTATTATAGGCATAGTACGAAAGTATTATGTCGATAAACCTTAACGATTTTAACAATGTTAAGGTATATCAACCAAAACCCCCTGA
>CAZKFB010000054.1:0-6253 GCA_964551965.1 uncultured Muribaculaceae bacterium | reverse complement strand
ACTTGGTTTGGGACCAAGGGGTCGCAGGTTCGAATCCTGTCTTCCCGACCAGTTTGAATATTAAAAGCCATCTTAATTGATGACTTTTTTTCATGCCTGCGATTTCTTGTGTCCCATTTCCTATATTTTAACTTTATTGTAAAGCTTATCTAGATCAGATTCCTGAATTTGAAAGCCTGTGCCTCTATCTTGTATTTCTCCTAAATGTTCTTTATCCCTATAAATACCAATTTTAAAGCAAACTCTTATTACACCTTTTTCTATTAATTTGATAAATTGTTCAAAACTTGTTAAATTATAAAAATTAATAGCATAATATTTGTAATAATCAACTCCATCTTTCCTATTTGGCCAAGCTTTAACTACAGCAAGTTTTGTTAACTTCCTCTCTAATTTTTCTTTCAATAATTCAAATGGCCAGTAAGTAATTTTTTCATAATCATTAAAAAACCTATCAGATATCACTAAATATACTTTTCTCTCAGTATAATCAACTTCAAGTTTAAATAGATATCTATTTGCAACCATTTCAGGCCGACTGCCATAAGCAATGGCACTTAAAACTTTAAAATTTTTGTAGATTCTGTCAGGATATCCATATTTATCTCTCAATCTTTTTGCTTCAAAATTAGTTTCCCCTTTTGGAGCACAACTAAAAAGTGTAATGTAACTTTTACTATAGCTCCTTCTTGTTTTAATCTCAATGCCCAAAAAATCGGGAATATCATATGAATCTTCTTCTTTTCCAAGCAAATCTTCAAAAGTTTTTCCTATCCCAGTAGTACCTTTTCTTGAAGATTTAACATATCCCATGTTTCTAATTCTTTCAAATTCGCTTTTTAATATTTTGAATTCTTCGTTCACGCAAATCATCCTTTCAATAGAAGAATGTTTGCTATTATACATATTATTTCAAAATAAATTGTCGAATTTTGTTAAAAACATAAAAAAAGGTTAAAAACTATGAAATTTTTAACCCACATCCAGGACAATAATCGGTTGAACCTATTAAAGAAGACCCGCATCTTGGACATTTTAGCTCCTCGTTTTTATTATGTGTAGTGTTTTCTTCATTTTTTGTACCACCAAATGCAATACTTTCACTTGAGGCTTCCCTTTGCTTGTATTGCTCATATTTTGCATTATCAACACGAACAATATTATCGTTGCTCTTTAGCTGTTCTTCTATCGTATCTATACTCGAAGCCGACAAACTATTTTCTTCTTGATCAAATATTTCAATAACTTCTTCTATATTCTCATCAACCGAAGGAATAACATTGCTTCGATTATTTTCTAGTTCTTCATCAACGATTTCATTTTCAAAATAGAAATCGTCGGCAATAGAGCCCTTTTCAATATTTTCTATCATCTCTTCAGTCTTTGAAGTAAAGGAATTTTCACTTATGCTACTTTTCCCAATTTCTTCTTGATAAGCTAAATCATAGATATCAAGATTACTTTTCAGATTATTCTCAATATTTTCTAATTCAAACAAGGTCTTGATTGCTTTTTTCATATCTTTTGGTTTTTTACATTTTTTTGAAAAAGCAATGTATGGCATAAAAACATATGGAAATACAATTGATAAGTTCATCATCCATTTTGGCATTTTATATCTCTTTAACAATTTGTATGGCAATAAAATCATGACAATCCCATTCGCCACCGGAATAAAGATTGTATAGAAAGGTATTTTCACGATTTTAAATATTATATAAAAATTATAAAAAGGAATTAAAGAATAGATTTCTTTTACTTCTTCTTTTTTAAAAATAAACCATAAAGATAGAATATAAGTTATGATCATTATAATAGAGAAGACAATAAGAATATTTTTCAAAATTGGTAAAAAAGTACTAAATATTGGTAAAATTGTTTCAATGCTCATACTATCCAACTCCTATTATAAGATAATTATACTAACAATAGTATTAAAATTCAAATAAAAAAAGTAGATGTAGTTATCTACTTATTCCATTAGTGTTTACTATTCCCAAATTACTAATTTCAGCTTCAAATTCTTCTTTGAATATGCTTAAATCTAATTCGATTGGATTTTTCATTTGATCAAAGTAATATGTTAATTCAGCTTCTAAGTCATCATATTTGGTCATTGCTTCTTCATAAGACATATCAGATGTTACATTATTCTTTATGTACATTCTTGTTATATATTGATATAGTTCACTGAAATCTTCAAATTCCGGTTCAATGTAAGGGGTATATCGCAAAGATGCTTCAGCATCAATTAAAGTAATAATATGGTATGCATATTGTTCATCACCCATATATTCATCCATTTTATCAATTAAATAATTAACACTATGATTCATAAAATCTGCGCCATTATAATCTATTGCATCTAGAATTATTCTAAAATAGCTTGATTGAAGAGTATAGAAGTTTGATTTGTTTCCAAGACCTTGCAATTCGTAGCAAAAGTCTGTAATAAGTGCTTCTTCAATATATAACCCCATCTTAGTATCATCATAAAATGAAACATCTACCGTATATCCATCTTCATTTTCAAATACAGAATTTCTAGCACAATGTGTTAATTCGTGTGCAACTACAATATAGTCACTAGATTCTCTACTTAAATCTATACCATCTAATACATAAATAATATTTTCACTTCTCTTATAACATGCAACAGAACTAGTTGATAATGTATATCTAGCCATCTCATCTTTTGTACAAACTCTTATTTCTAAAGTTGATAGATTATGATATAAGGTAGAAAAATCTGATCCGGGATATAGATGATTCCAGTCGTTTACATATTGCAATATGAATTTTTTATAATCATTATTTATTTTTGCGTTGCTATTAAGTGCACTTTCTATTTGATCGAAACTAACATTGTTATATCCGTAGATTTCGTCATAAGCTTTAGAATCCCTTACAAATAAACGTTTAACATATTGCAAATTTTCGTAATCCGATGCATATCTATAATCAATTTCATCATCAGCTGTTGCCAGTAAAGCCAAATAATCATTATCAGCTGAATATGGATAATTTTCGCTTGTATTATTGCTACTATTTGAACTATTACTATTTGAATTCTCGGCACTACTATTGTTAGAATCATTTACTATGTTATTTAAATCGCTATTTTCTTTTTCATCTTCAATTGAATAATTGCTTTCATCAGCCTCTGATGAAACATCCATATATGCTCTTTGGTAAGAAGGCAAGTCTTCTAAGGTAAAAGTAGCCTTAGATCCACATCCAGTCAATAGAGCAGATGTTAAAGTTATTAATGCTCCATATCTAATAGCTTTAGGTATAAAACTAAAATACTTAATTTTATCATTCTTTATATTTTGAGAATGCCTATTATAATTAAATAGATAATTAATTTCCAATAATTCTTCTAATTTAGGATAAAAAAACTTACCATCCTTTATTTCTAAAAAGGCAACTTTGTTAGATTCACTCATGAATAGTTGATATCTTTTATTTTTATATTTAAATCTAGCAATTTTTCTAAACTTATTCATAAAACCACCTATTATCATTATATCAAATAGCGAAAATTAAGTTGTTTTTTTAGCTTAATATTTATTTCTATTTACATAAAGATTAACAACTATTATTATTGATAATAACCTGAATGCTTGATATAATAAAATAGATAATAAGGGGAGTATTATTATGATTTGTTATATATTAAGAGATGATAAACTGGATAAGCTTCAATTACCAGCAAAAGTTTCGGGTGTATATTCTATTTTAAATAACGAAAATAAGATGATTACTAACATCGAAGCTGAAAATGACAAATGGGTAATTAAATCAAATGAAGATATTGAAATCCAAGCTAACGGACAAGTTGTAAAAGATGTTGAATTGGTTAGTTTTTCTTTATATGCAATAAAAGAATTAAAAAAAGATTTAACGACAACAATAATCTCTCTCCCTACATACGACAATAATGTAGAATATTATGTAACTAAAAGGGACAATATTACAATAGGTTCGTCTAATGATTGTTCAATTATATATGACATCCCAAGCGTGTCGCCTAAACATATTACTCTTAGTAAAAATGGAAATCATTGGGTTGCTAAAACGGAAAATAAGGGAGCTTATATAAATAATAAACCATTTAGAAATAAAAATATGTTTCATGGAGATTATATATTTTTATATGGACTAAAGATAATAGTTATTAATAATTACTTTATAATAAACAAACCAAATAATGCATTATCAGTTAACCCAGAAAGTTTAGAAAAGAAACAAATAGATAAACAAGTTATCACATATGAGAAGGAAATCCCAGATGATACGCCTTTATATAATAAAAATCAATTGTTCTTTAAAGCACCAAGATTTAAAAGTGTAATAGAAAAAGAAAAAGTTAAAATTGATACTCCACCAGAAAAAGAGGACCCATCAACAGATCCTGCTATTTTACAAGTTGGACCACGTTTAACAATGCTTGTTACTTCTTCATATACATTATTTAATACTCTTCAAAGTTATATGTTAGGAGAAACAACTTTCCAAAGATGTATTCCTTCGATTCTTGCTGTTATAACTATGTTATTGTCTTCTTTCTTTTGGCCAACAATAACTAGAAAATATCATGCTAGAAAGATGAAAAAAGAAAATGTTAAAAGATACAAAAAATATCGAAAATATCTTGAAAAGAAAAAGGCAAGAATTGATGAGATTAAATCTTTACAAAAACAGATATTAATCGAAAATAACATTCCATTAGAAGAATGCCAATCAATTATTTATAATAGAAAAAGAAATTTATGGGAAAGAAACATTGAACATGATGATTTCTTAGAAGCTAAAATTGGTATGGGAAGAGTTGAAACGCAAATTGAAATAGATGATCCATCTGATAATTTTAGTATTGAAGATAGTGATGTCCTAAAGGACTCTTTAGATGAGATTTTGACTGAAGCAAAATACATGGATGATTGCCCAGTAAATGTATCGTTCATAAAAAAACAAGTTGTTGCTGTAGTTGGAAATGAATTAATGACTAAGTATTTTATGGACAGTTTATTCTTACAATTCATGACTTTCCATGCTTATAATGATTTAAAAATTATTACAATAACTAATAAGAAAAATGAATATCTATGGGAATTTTTGAAAGTTATTCCTCACTCATGGGATAATACTAAAGAAAATAGATACTTTGCTACTACAGTAGAAGAAGCTGCTGATATAAATACGCAATTAGAAAAAATATTTGGTGATCGTCGAGTAGATGATGAGTCTGTTAAGATGGAAGAAAATGGTGAAGAAGGCGAAGAGAGACCAAGATACTTTGATTACCGACCATATTATTTAATCTTCCTAGATGACTTGGAAACAGGTAGAAATTTATCTTCTATAAAGAAAATATTGTCTTATAGAACGAATTTAGGTTTTTCAATAATAATTAGAAATAATCGTCTATCTAATTTACCAAGCGAATGTACAACATTTATAAATGTAGATGGGGAAAATTCTGGATTGTTTGAAAGTGAACTTGCTTCATATAATCAAAAACAGTTTAATGCAGAACTTAATAAAACTATAGATATGTATGGATGTGCAGAACAATTAGCAAATATACCAATGCTAAAAGAAAAAGGTAAGTATGAACTTCCTTCAAGTGTATCATTCTTGTCAATATATAAAGTTGGTAAAGTTGAACAATTGAATTCGCTTGAAAGATGGAAAACAAATAATCCAGTTGCTTCTTTAGCAGTTCCTATTGGTATCAATCAAGATGGAGAAATATTTAAGATGGATGCCCACGAAAAAGGTTGGGGACCTCATGGATTAGTTGCTGGTATGACTGGTTCAGGTAAATCAGAATGGATTATTACTTATATATTATCATTAGCAGTCAACTTTCACCCAGATGAGGTTCAGTTCGTATTGATCGACTACAAAGGTGGTGGACTTGCGTTATCTTTTGAAAATAAAGAGATGGGTATAAAATTACCACATTTAGCAGGTACAATAACTAACCTAGATAAATCAGCTATAAATCGTGCTTTGGCTTCTATTGAAGCAGAATTAAAGAGAAGACAAAATCTATTTAATGAAGCAAGAGAAAAACTTCATGAATCTAGTATTAATATTTATAAATATCAACAATATTACCGTAAAGGTATGCTAGATGAACCAATGTCACATTTATTTATAATTTCCGATGAATTTGCGGAGTTAAAATCACAAGAACCAGAATTCTTGGATCAATTAGTTTCGACAGCGCGTATAGGTCGTT
>CAZKFB010000053.1:0-6359 GCA_964551965.1 uncultured Muribaculaceae bacterium | reverse complement strand
TTCTAGATTGATATCAGTAGCATTAGTAATTTTTCTATCTACTAAAACAAATAATTTATTATCTACATCACTTTTTGCAATAGTTTTAGCATTAGTAGAATATTTTCTGCCTAATATTTCATAATTAATTACTAAGTAATGTTCAAATATCTTATTATATGTATTTAGTGTCTTACTAAATTTATTATCTTCATATAACATAGAATCATAATCTATTTCTAACATGGTATATAATTCTTTTTGATTAGGTGTAATTACATTAGATAATGGCATACACTTATCTAGTGATGAACATAATACATATTTATTATCATAGATATCTAATACTTTATAGCCAGTAATCTTCAAATCAAATCGATTAATTCCTACCGGATTAATCCTCATTAATTCATTAACATTATAATTATTCTTTTCTACTTTAGAATCTATATTTCTTGGGTTTACATCAAATAATCTATAACGGGATATTACACTTTTTGTTTTATTTTCTATTGCATATCTAACTCTTAACTTTAAATCATTAGTTCTTGCCCCGCCAGGAAGTTCAAAAGCAATTACTGCATCCATTGTCTCATCAGCTTCTAAAACATCCCCACGATTGTAATAAACACCTAAATCATAGAATTTCTCATTCTTAGTCATAATTGGATGATAAGATAACTTTCCATTAGCTAACGTTATTAAATCAAGATCAACAGCTTTATTACTATTAGTTAAATTATGAAAAGACATATCTACTACAACATACTTATATCCGGGTTTAATAGTTTCTCCATTAGAATCTCTTGTAGTCACATAACTCTTTCTAACTGTATATGCTATTCCATTAACACTTGTAGCTTCACTAGCAGCTAAAACTTTCATATATTCATTATAATAATTAATACCTACAATTACTAATACAATTGTAAGTAATCCTCCAATACATGCTATAGCAAATTTATTTTCTAATATATAATACTTACATTCTCTGATTGTTCTTCTAATAAATCTAAAATATTTATAGTTATTTTGACCGAAAGTAACTTCTACTTCTTCATTATCTTTTTCATCAATCTGTAACTCTTTTAAGTCTTTACTAAAATTAAATTGTTTTAAGTTAAAACCAATACCACGAATAAAACAAATCGCGATAAAGACGTAAGATGGCCATGTAGCAATCATTGAAATATCTTTAGCGAGTATTATCGTATCTAGATTAGTTATTTCATCAATAATATGTGTTAGTAATGAAAATAAATAAGCATATACTGGCAATAAAGCTACAGCATATATAATTAAGAATAAATATAATGCCGTAGGTTTCTTCTTTACTCTAAGAATCCAAAATATAACACCAGCTAAACCTAATATAATTAATAAAAATAGATAAACTATATTATTAACATATACATTAGCACCAGCATACATTAATGTATTTGATCTTTGCAATGATTCAAATAAATTATTGATATCATTCATAGTAATAAGGATAAATATCAAACAACCTAATAAAGCTAAATGCAATAATTTAAAATGTTTAATAATAAATGCATAAGGTTTTCTTAATACCACATTGCCACCTCCCTACTATAAACAATTATATCATGTTTTAAATAATAAAAAAATATATTACATATGTAATATATTAATTCTTTTTGTTAACAATCATTTGTCCTTCAAGTAAATAAATTGTCTTATTATCTTTAACTAACTTATCTTGATTAACACCAAAAGTTTTAGCTACTCCCTCCAAAGTATCTGATCCCTTAGTTATATAATATGAATAATTTTTATTAGGTATCAATAATACTTGTCCTGGATAGATATAATCATCTATATCTAATCCATTTAAACTAGCAAGTAAGTTTGGATTAATATTATATTTTTTACTAATCTTATATAAATTATCTCCACTAGTAATTGTATAATATTCAAAATAAGTATCACTCTTAACATCTCTAAAATACATATAATCACTTCCTAATATAGAATATGTGATTATTTAATATTTGTTAATTAAAAGATATATATTTTATTCTTATAAGAAAAATTCCATTCAAAATAAGTAAGTAGTTTACTATTCCCTTTATCTAAATCATAACAATATAAAGAATCATTTATTAAGTAGAATACCTTACTATCATCAGCATATATAATATCTTTTATATCTTCTTTATTAATTAAGATATTAATATTTGTTTTATAGTACTCATAATATAGATTCTTATCCTTAATATAAAAGTTAATTAAATTTTCTTTTTTAAATAAAACATTAGAATATATAAAGTCTGATAATCTCTTCTCATCTAATTTGGAATCATAGGAAATTGCATAGTCGTTAGTACTAGATATACTAATATTCTTCTTTTCAATATCTATCTTATATTGGCATTTGTTCTTTCTATCAAATAAATATATTTTGCCATCAGCAATTCCATTAAAATATGAATCGGTACTTATCTTATAATCAAATTCAAATTCTTCTATTTTTAACTTATCATAATTAAAAATATATAACTTACTATATTCTCTTGATTCATCATAATCAGCAAATACAATATAATTGTCATATCTAATAGATATATCATTTTCATAATGCTCATTCTTTAAAAAATTATATTTCTTACTAGTTAATATATTAGTTAAACCATATCCATTCCAAATGAAATAATTATAATCTTTACTATAGATATCTATATCATTTATAGTGTTTATTTTATTAGTTTCTGGATTCTTTTTATCGCCTGCTAAATAAGAATCTACATAAGACTTACCATCATAACAAATAGAAGGTACATAGTTATCAAATACTTTAATACTAGCACACTTATAACTATCTACTTCGCTTATAGTAGCTTCTTCTATTAACTTTCTCTTAGTCGAATATTTATTATCTACCATAAATTTATATTCATGATCCTTATCTTTAACAATAAAGGTATAATACTTAGTATCTATATTATATTCTTCAGAAACATTAATCTTATTAACATCGTATTCCAATTTATAATTTAATTCTCGATTAAACATAAATACATAACCTATAATAATTAAAAATACTACTATTAAAAATATTATTACTTTCTTCATATATTCTCCTTTATAAAAAGATGAATCAACTAGGATTCATCTTCTCTTTTATTAAATGTATCTCTAGCTTCTCTAATAATTGTAGAAATACTAGTTTCAACTTCCGGTAAACATTTCTTATCAAGATTAGAAATGTATATTTTTTCTTTAATTGTATCAATACAAACAGAACCCCATATTAATCCAGCATCTACTAATAGATCATTATAAAGATCAAAAGTAACTGAAGAGAACTTATATCCAACAATTAATCTATTTTGCGCAATCATTATTCTTTCATTAGTTATTGCAACAACTCCTGTATTAAAAAAACTAAAATGATTATTATCTAATTGACCGGCAAAGATATAAAGTATTTGTTCGCTTGGATTTAAATGTTTATCAATTATTGCAGCGTGCTTCCTTAATCTAAACCAAGTTACACACATTGGATACTTATCTTTAAAATTCTTTAATTCGGAATAAGCACTATCTTTCATTATTTCTTCGCTCCCTTTATTACTTTAGTTTCAACTAATTTATCTACTAAAACATCTTCTGTTACATAACCCTTAATACATCCAACTAAACTACCTTTTTTAGTAATTACAGTTAATGGTTTATCAAATTTAGAACCTAAAGTAGTTTCTTCACCACTTTGCGTACAAGTACCAGGAATAGTATAATCTAAATCCATTACTTTTTGGTATTCATCTTCATCATAAGTATCTCTATCAAAATAGTAAATACTTAAATTATATTTCTTAGCTACTTCATTAACGACAGGTAAATACTTAGTACAGAAAGTACAATTTGTTGCACCAAATACAGCTACCGTATATTCATTACTGTTAAACTTCTTAATGTATTCTTCAGCCGTAGATAATACTTGATAATATCTTTCATCTACAGGTATATAGCCATATAAGTATTTTTTGACATATTCATCTTTTTTTGTTTCATCTAATTTATTGCTAATGAAACCCATTAATTCACCTTCAACATATGCTATATATCCATCTTTATCAACTTTAATATCTTCAGTAGATAACTTTGTCATTTCTTCTTCATTTAAGTTTACTTGATAAGTTACTACACGATTATTATTCTTTATGTGTCTAATGTAATCTTTTACACCATCATCTATTTCACCATTATATAGGAATAAATAATCTTTATTATATTCTTGTACCAAAGAACTAATTTCAGCAAATTCTACTTGTTCAATTCTATTATTTCTAACTGTTGCCATATAAAACAAACCTATTATTAATACAAAAATAAGAATTCCAATAACATAAACTGATTTTTTCATGTTTATCACCTACTACTTATATTTTATAATAAACTACTATAAATATCAATTAATTATGGAGATATTGAATAACGTTGTTAGCAGCAATTGCTCCATCACTAGCGGCTGTAACTAATTGTCTTAAATCTTTTGTTCTAATGTCTCCGGAAGCAAATATATTAGGTACATTAGTCTTCGTATCTTCGCTTACTATATATCCATTTTCATCTAAATCAACTATACCTTGCAAGAATTCAGTATTTGGGTGTGAACCTATAGCTATAAATAAACCACTTACATCAATTGTATAATCATTGTTGATTTCAATTTTATTCAATGGATTACCAATTAGACTAGTTACTTTAGATGATTTAATTATTTCAACATTATCTAGATGATTAATTCGATCAACTAATATTTGATCTCCCCTAAATTCATCTCTTCGAATAATTAAATATACTTTATTAGCTATTTTTGATAAATATAGAACATCATCTAATGCTGTATTTCCACCACCAACAACTGCAACATCACGAGATTTAAAGAATGCTCCATCACAAGACGCACAGTAAGATATGCCTGAACCAATTAGTTCGTTTTCATGTTCTAAACCTAAAACATTTTTCTTTAATCCGCAAGCAACAATAATAGTTTTAGTTTGATAAGTATTATCTTGTGTCTTAACAGAATTATTATCTATACCTATTACACTTTCATTTTTAATTTCTATACAATCATAAGATTTAACTTGTTCACATAAATTATCAATTAATTCATATCCACTAATATTATTAATTCCCGGATAATTCTCAATTCCTTGAGCATTAATTATTTGTCCACCAAAAACATTTGATTCCAATACTAAAGTTTTTATTCCCGCTCTAGCTAAATAAAGAGAGGCCGTTAAACCTGATATTCCTCCACCAATTATTATACAATCATACATCGTTAATCACCATTTATATTATAACATAATTGAATGGCATATATTCTTTAGTTTTAATAAAAAAAGTAAACAGTTAACTGTTTACCTTTCTTTTTTATTTTGTTCCGAAGATTCTATCTCCGGCATCACCTAATCCAGGAACAATATATTTATCTTCATTTAAATGATCATCTATTGCAGCACAATAAATTTGTACATCAGGATGAGCACTTTCTACTCTTTCAATTCCTTCTGGAGCTGCTATAACACATAAGAATTTTATTTTCTTAACACCTTTGCTCTTTAGTAATTCAATGGCATCCATAGCAGATCCACCCGTAGCAATCATTGGATCTAAGATAAAAACTTCTCTATTTTCAATATCTTTTGGAACTTTGAAGAAGTAATTTACTGGTTCAAAAGTTTCCTCATCACGATACATACCAATATGTCCAATCTTAGCGTTTGGTATAACGCGAACTACACCTTCTAGTAATCCCATACCTGCTCTTAATATTGGGACAAAAGCATATTTATCTTCATCTAGTTTTCCTGTTTTCATTTTAGTAAATGGCGTTTCAATTTCTACTTCTTTAAGTTCAATATCTCTCATTGCTTCATAGCATAAAAACATACCAATTTCATTAACAAGTTCCCTAAACTCTTTAGTCCCGGTATTCTTATCTCTTATTATTCCCATTTTATGTGTTATTAAAGGATGATCTAAACTTATTGCTTTCATTTACTGTCTTCTTTCTTAATTCTTTTTAGTTGTTTTTGTTGTACTTTTCTTTGTACTAGTTTTTGAAGTAGACTTCTTAGTTGTTGTCTTCTTTGATTCAGTTTTCTTAGGTGCGACTTTTTTAGTAGTCGTACTTTCCTTAGTTCCCTTTTTAGCTGAAACTTTTTTAGTTTCTTCTTCAACTGGTTCTTCTTCTACTTCTTCTTTTTCGTTAGGTAATATTAAGTTTAAAATAATACCAATTATTGCTGCTAAACTCATACCAGAAATAGTTACCGATAAGTCACCACTTACAATTGCAATGGCTGCTCCACCTAATCCTAAAACTAACATAGTAGAAGCAACTA
>CAZKFB010000052.1:0-6593 GCA_964551965.1 uncultured Muribaculaceae bacterium | reverse complement strand
ATTTCCAAAACTTGTTTATGTACTTGATGAACATAATTGTTTGAAGGGTGGTAAATACGATTATTTAACTAAACTTGCTGTTAAGTGTAGTTCTAAACGTATGTATCCGGATTATATTTCAGCTAAGAAGATGCGTGAAAATTATGAAGGTAATGTGTTCTCTCCAATGGGTTGTAGATCATTCTTGTCTCCTTGGCGTGATGAAAATGGAAATTATAAATTTGAGGGAAGATTTAATCAAGGAGTTGTTTCTATCAATCTACCACAAATTGGTATTATAGCTGATGGGGATGAAGAAGAGTTCTGGAAACTATTTGATGAGAGATTAGATCTATGCCGTGAAGCATTAATGTGTAGACATCATGCTCTTCTAGGTGTCACTAGTGATATCTCACCAATTCATTGGCAATATGGAGCAATAGCACGCCTACAAAAAGGTGAAAAGATCGATCCGTTCTTAAAGGGTGGTTATTCAACTATATCTTTAGGTTATATTGGACTTTATGAATTAACTAAGTTAATGAAAGGTGTATCTCATACAGAACAGACGGGAACCGAATTTGCAACACGTGTAATGCAACATATGAAAGATAAATGTGCGGAATGGAAGAAAGAGACAGGATTAGGGTTTGCTCTTTATGGAACTCCTGCCGAAAGCTTATGTTATCGTTTTGCTAAAATTGACTTAGAAAGATTCGGCAAGATTAAAGATGTTACGGATAAAGGATATTATACTAATTCTTATCATGTTGATGTTCGTGAAAAGATTGATGCATTTCATAAATTAGGATTTGAAGCTAATTTACAAAAACTATCAACGGGGGGAGCAATTTCTTATATTGAAGTACCTAATATGGAACATAATTTAGATGCTATGGAAGAAGTTGTTAAATTTATTTATGACAATGTTCAATATGGTGAATTTAATACTAAATCTGATTATTGTCATGTCTGTGGATATTCCGGAGAAATAAAATTAAATAAAGATTGTGAATGGGAATGTCCAAATTGTGGAAATAAAGATAAGACAAAAATGAATGTTACTCGTCGTACTTGTGGTTATTTAGGGGAAAATTTCTGGAATGAGGGCAAAACAAAAGAAATTAGAGACCGCGTTACTCATCTATAAGAGGTAACTTATGAATTATTTAGATATTAAAAAATATGATATTGCTAATGGACCGGGAGTAAGAGTTAGTTTATTCGTAAGCGGATGCACACATCACTGTAAGGGGTGTTTTAATCCTGAATCATGGGATTTTAAAGCGGGCAATACTTTTACTGAAGATACCATAAATGAAGTCTTAGAAGCGATAAAACCAGATTATATAAAGGGATTTTCCTTACTTGGTGGGGAACCTTTAGAACCGCAAAATCAAAGGGCATTAGTGCCACTTCTTAAAAGAATAAAAGAATTAAAACCGGACATTAATATATGGTGTTATACGGGTTATCTATTTGATAAGCAAATAATGGATGTTATGGCTAAAAAGTATGATTTTACAAGAGAGATACTAAAATACATAGATGTTTTAGTAGATGGTGAATATCATGAAGAAGAACATGACTTATCAATTGTTTTTAGAGGAAGTAGAAATCAGAGAATAATTGATGTACAAAAGTCACTCGAATATGGTAAAATTGTTTTAGATGAACATAATAATATAAAACTAGGAGGTATAAAATGGAAAGATTAAGAGGATTTGAAATAGCAAAGGGATGGGAAGATAAAAATATTAACTTACCTATAAGAAAGACAGCTAAATCGGCTGGATATGATGTTGAAGCAGCTGAAGATACAATTATCCCGCCATTTGAAAATGGTTGTAAACCAACACTTATTCATACCGGATTAAAAGCTTATTGCCAAGATGATGAATGGTATATGCTTGCTAATCGTTCAAGTCATCCAGGTAAGAAAAAATTAGTTCTTGCTAATGGTATTGGTATAATAGATGCCGATTATTATTGTAATCCAGATAATGATGGAGAATTTATGTTTGCATATTATAATCTTGGTACGGAACCTTATGAAATGAAAAAAGGGGAAATATGTGGTCAAGTAGTATTCCAAAAGTTCTTGGTGGCCGATGAAGACAATGCAACAGGAAAGAGACTTGCTGGATTTGGTTCAACAGATGAGAATAAATAAGCGCTTGTTTAGTGCTTTTTATTTGACTTTTTTTCCTATTTTTAGTATTATATTTAACTATTGAGAGGGTGGATACGATGAAAAGAATTACTAATTTTGATAAAATTAATTTTTTATTCGCAAAAAATGATTTTGATAAAAAGTATCCCTTATTTGCTAAATACGAATTTCCAGCTAATTTCAAAGAAAATGCTTTAGGAAATAATGATCTAGCACGTAAATATAATCAATATAATCAAAGTATAGCAACTTATTTATTTGAACTTGATAAAAGATTTGATATTGAAACAATAAGAAGTATAATTATTGAAACAATATTTAAGAATCCTGATGAAATAATGATGTCAGTTATTACATCTTATTTAAATAGTACAGAAGAAGTTAAATCAAATTCAGATTATGTTAAGTTTTATAATAAAACAAGTAATTTTGGTGTTGATTCAATTGAATATATGCAACAAAATGGCATTGTATTAGATCGTAGTTATAAGAATATACCAGCTTTAGCAATTGATTCTAAATATGAATCAATTAAGACGGGAACGGAATCTTTTAAAGGTGAACTATTAGATTCTGTATATGATGAACTAACATATCCTCAAAGAAGATTTGCTATTAGTTTAATAGAAAAGAATTCTTATGGCTTATTAGATGTTTTATTTAATAGATTTAATTTTACAACTAAGATATTATTTAAAGTACTTATGAGTAAAGGGATTAATGAAGAACTATTAAATAATGATTTAATTAAAGAATTAGATAGTTATTCATTGATGATTCTATTTTGCTTTATGATTGAAATAGAGCATCCAATTAGAATAGTTAATAATGTTATCTATATAGTTAAAAATGAAAGATATCAATTATTAAAAGAGATAATCGAAAGAAATGTTTTAGAAAATTTAAACTATGCTCTAATTGAAGAATTAAGTAAATCTGATGAAGAAGTATTAAGCTTGTTAGAAACAAAAAATGTTAATTCATTAAAAATAGAAGAAGTTGCATAAACTTCTTTTTTTTCGACATAAATAATAATATTTAAATAATATAATATCATTGGTGATATTATGAGAAGACGATTTAAATCGAAGAGAAACCATTATTTCTTAATAAAATCGATTATATACATGAGTTTTATTTATAGTTTAAGTAATTACTTGTTTTCATCGATATCACACGACTATAACTTTTTAGAAAATCCCATCCATAATTTTACAGTAGATCGTGATTCTTTACTTTTAAAAATGGGATTAAATTATCGAGAAAAGAAGAAACCTCCAAATAATTTTGTGTTTAAAGAAGAGACTGAAGAAGTAAAACCCAAAATATATATTTATAATACTCATCAAACCGAAGAATATAGTAGTTATACTTTAGTTGAAGCAACTAATTATCTAAAAAGCAAATTAGAAGAATTAAATGTTGAAGTTACAATCGATGATGTAAATATTAAAAAAATATTAAATGATAATAATTTAACCTATAAGGATTCCTATAAAGTTACGAGAAATTTAATTCAAGATAAAAATATAAATGATTTTGGGATTATAATAGATCTTCATCGTGATTCTTCGAAACGAAATATTACGACAACTACGATTAATAATATAAATTATGCGAGAGTTATGTTTGTTGTTGGGGGAAGTTATAATACTTATAAAAACAACTATAATTTAATGGATCAATTAAATAAACGAATAAAGAGTATTAATCCTAATCTTTCGAGAGGAATATTTTTGCGAAAGAATAGTCACTTTAATCAAGATTTAGGCAATAATATTATTTTAATTGAACTAGGTGGAGTAGAAAATACTTTAGAGGAGGTAAATAATACTGCTGATATACTAAGTCAAGTATTAGCTGATTATTTGAATGAATAATGGAAAATAAAAAGAAATCAAATATATTTAATAAGATATTCTTTATCCTTTTGATTATGTTCTTATGTCTCTATTCAATAAGTGTAATGGGATATAAGGATAAAAGGCAAGAGAATAAAACTTTATATACTGAAGAGATGATTAGAAAGTTTGAGAAAGATGTAGATAATGGCAAAGAGATTGATATTAATGACTACTTAAATTATGAAGAAGTTGATTATTCAAATAAAAGTAGTGAATTGGGAGAAAAGTTCAGTAACACTGTCGATTTTGTTTCGGAAAAATCTCTTGAATGGATGTCTAATCTTTTTACTTATCTTTTCGATTAATACTTGCATTTTTATTAATATTATATTATAATGAATTAGTCATTTGAAGATGACTAATTTGTCCGCGTAGCTCAGCTGGATAGAGCACTCGCCTTCTAAGCGAATGGTCACGTGTTCGAATCACGTCGTGGACACCATTTTGTATGAAACAACGTTATACGTTGTTTTTTTCATTTTATTATTTATTTATGTATTGTATAATATTTGTAATAGGAGTAGTTATGAATAAAAATAAAACAGGTGAATTAATAAGAAAATTAAGAGAACAATATAATATGACACAAGATGATTTAGCAAAAAATTTATTTGTTGATCGAACTTTAGTCAATAAATGGGAACGAGGAGCAACATCTATTGCTTCAGAGCATTTAAAAAAAATAGGAAAAATATTTAATGTATCTTTGGAAGAATTAATAAGTGGAGAACTCTTGAGTAAAGATAATAAGGCTGAAGTTAATGAAGTAAAATATAAAATATATGATAAATATTTAAAAAACATAAAAAGGTTTAAATTTGTATTAGTAACTTTAATAATAATACTTCTTTTATTCTTTGCTTATTTCTTCTTTACATTTTATAATTCAGTTGTAATTTATAATATTCATGTTGATTCAAAAGAAATCGAAGTTGATGATGGTGTATTGATTAAAACGAGAGATTATTTAATCTTTAATTTAAATATTAATCAAGAGAGTTTTAAAGAGCTAATATTGTATTCTGAAATAGATTATAAAGAAAAAAATATATTAAGAACAAATAATAATGGTATTTATATAATTGACTACATAGATAATCAGGAATATTTCGATTTTAATAAGATAAATGATATTATTAATAATTTATACTTGAAAATTAAATTAAAAAATAATAAATCTATTGATGCAAAAATTAATCTTACTAAAATGTATTCTAATAATAAAATATTTTTTAAAGCTAGAAAAGGAGCAACTCCTATAGTAGATTTAGATAGTAATGAAACATCCAGTTCAATTTTAAAAGAAAAATATGAAGAAGTTTACAAGAAGTATTCTAACTCAACAAAAAAAATAACAATAAATAATAAAGATTATGAAGTATTTATTTTTGAAGGAAAATTATATATTAAATATTCAGAAAACGATTCTAACTATATGTTAATTTATACTAAATTTGATTCTGAATATATAATAAAAATAAAGGATGATCAAGAAATTTATTCTGATACTATTGAGAAAGATAAGTGTAAGAAAAATGATTGTAATGATGATATTAATTTACTAATGGAAGTCATAGATAATTTGCTAAAAAACAAAAAGTGAATAAAAATTCACATTATGTGAATAAAAATTCACTTTATTTTTTTTACAACTTTTTTTAAAATGAAATTGAAGCAAGAAGTGTATTTAATTTTAATTCTTCATTTGCATATAAATATGATGGATGAAAGAATTAAAAGTTAATTTGAGTTAGTTTTGAAAATAAATGAAAGTATTTGATTTAGATTAAATAAAAGGAAAGGACTAAGGTGATAAATAAAATGGAAATTAATTATATTTCTTGATATGGTTGAAGCAAATATTAAATAATAATTTTATGAAAGAGGTAAAAAAATGAAAATGAGAAAAATCATATTATTTATAGGGGTAATGGCTATTTTAGTATCTTCTTTTTGTATTAAAATAGATGCTAGAGAAGTAGAGAGTATTCAGCCCTATGATGAAAATTATTTAGTACGTAATTTAAATATGGCAGAACTTGCAACAAAAATTGAAAAAAGTATTATGACTTATTATGAAATTGAAAATAGGTATGAAGATATTTATCCTTCATATTTTGGAGGAATGTATATTAGCAATGATGCACAAAATTTAATAATTCAAATTGTAAAAGAGAATGTTCCAATTAATGATTCTGAGGAATATAAATTTTATCAAGTAATTACAAATATGGATGATTCTATTAAAATTGAATATGTTGAAAATTCATTTAATGATTTGAATGAAATTAACAATAAAGTATCTAATTTAATAAATATAAAGAAAACATTAAAAAATAATTTAAATGGTGTATATGTAGATGTAATGAGTAACTCAACTGTAATTGAAGTAAAAGAGAAAAGTAATTTAACTGAATCTAAGTTAATGGAAGAAATATTTGATATAAAAGAATATAAGAAAATCGCTTCTAAAGAAAGTTTAATCTCGTTAGAAATAACTTCTGAATCAAATATAACTCAAGACATTAAGCCGGGGG
>CAZKFB010000051.1:0-6672 GCA_964551965.1 uncultured Muribaculaceae bacterium | reverse complement strand
TTTGAAAGTTTAAATAAAGATTTATTTGATTCAACTTTAGATGCTGTTAGAAAGGCATTAAAGGATGCTAAATTGAGTACAAGTGATATCGATCAAGTAGTTTTAGTTGGTGGTTCAACTCGTATTCCATATATTCAAGAATTAGTTAAAAATGAATTAGGAAAAGAACCAAATAAGAGCGTTAACCCTGATGAAGTTGTTGCTATGGGTGCAGCTATTCAAGGTGGTGTATTAACTGGTGAAGTTCAAGACTTAGTATTACTTGATGTTACTCCATTATCATTAGGACTTGAAACATTAGGTGATGTTATGACAGTATTAATTCCACGTAATACAACTATTCCTACAAGTAAATCACAAATATTCTCAACTGCTCAAGATAATCAACCAGCAGTAGATATTCATGTATTACAAGGTGAAAGACCAATGGCTGCTGATAATAAGACATTAGGAAGATTCCAATTGTCTGATATACCTCCAGCTAGACGTGGTGTTCCTCAAATTGAAGTTACATTTGACATCGATGCTAATGGTATTGTTAATGTTAAAGCTAAAGATTTAGGTACTAATAAAGAACAAAAGATTACAATTACATCAAGTACAAATTTATCTGATGATGAAATAGATAAGATGATGAAAGAAGCGGAAGCTAATAAATAAGATGATGAAAAGCGTAAAGAATTAGCTGATGCTAAGAATGATGCAGAACAAGCAACATTCGCTGCTGAAGGAGCTATTCGTGATTTAGGCGATAAATTAAGTGATGATGAAAAGAAAACAGTAACTGATTTAATTGATGAAGTTAAGAAAGCTACAGAAGGTGAAGATGTATCTCAAATTAAAGAGAAGACTTCTAAACTTCAAGAAAAAGCTATGGAACTTGCTGGTAAAGTATATGAAAATGCTAGCAAAGAAGCAGAATCTAATAAAGATGCATCAGCATCAAATGATGAAGATGAAGTATCCGAAGCTGAATTCGTAGAAAAATAGTTAATAATTGATGGGGAGTATTCCCCATTAATTTTGGCTTTTAAGGAGTGCCAATGAAAAGACAAGAAATAGATGAAAAATACAAATGGGATTTAAGTGATTTATGCGAAGGTCCTAAAGATTTTAGTGAACGAATTAAGAAAATTCCTGGGTTTATTGATGAACTTGCTAAGTATAAGGACCATTTATTGGATAGTGCTGAGAATCTATACAATTTTTTTCAAGATAAGGATAAAGTAGAAGAACAAATTGAGTATTTGGATATGTATGGGCATTTAATGTCATCAGTTAATACTGATGATCTTGAAGCTGCGGAAGAATATTCCCAAATTATGAATATAATTGCTCAATATAATAGTAGATTTTCTTTTGTAAATAGTGAGCTTATAAGCCATGATTTTAAAGAAATTGAAGCCATGATAGATTCTTATGAGCCATTGAGCAAGTATCGACATATGCTTGAAGATATGTTTAGATTAAAGAGTCGTTTATTGAGTGAACTAGAAGAAAGTATGCTATGTAAATACGAACCAATTATCGATCAATTTAGAAAATCTAGTAATTTAATTAGAAATAAAGAAATGAAATATGATAGCTTAATTGATGAAGATGGTAAGGAAGTTCCTATAACGGCATCGAGCGTTAATAAATATGCTGTATCTAAGGATCGAAATGTTAGAAGACAAGCATTTGAGGTTACAGAAAAAGCTTATCAAAATCATGTTGATAGTTTAGCAACTAATTTAATTGGCTTTGCTGAATCGACAGAGATGGAAGCTAAAATGCGTGGATATAAGAGTGCTGTTGAGAGAAAATTTGACTTAATTGATGTTGATTTCCGTGTCTATGATATTCTTATGAAAAATCTTCGCAATCATAAAGATAGTTATAAGAAATATATTGAATTATATAAAAAAGTATTAAATATAAGTGACTTATGTTCATATGATTTAAATGCTCCATTAGTTAGTAGTGATAAAGATTATACTATTGAAGAAGCTAAGAACATGATCCTCGATACTTTTAAAATATATGGAGATAAATATATAGATATATTGAATTTTGCTTTTGATAAGAAGTGTATAGATTTCTTACCTAGTGATGAGAAAATAACTAGTTGGTTCTCATGTTATATGCCTTATGCTCACCCTCGCGTATTTGCAAACTATAGAAATAAAATATTAGATGTATCTTCTTTATCTCATGAATTAGGTCATTTTTGTAATCAATATTTGACGATTAAGAATCAACCTTCACAATATGTATATGCATCGCCTTTTCTAGGTGAGGTAACATCATTGTGTAATGAGTTTGTCTTTGCCCTAGCTAATAAAGATAAAGGAGATTTAAATACTAAGAAGGCATTGCTTAATAATTTTATTAAAATATTTGCTGGCAATTTCTTTGGAGCTGGAAGACAAGCTGTATTTGAAGAAAAAATGCATAATGCTATAAATTCTAATATTCCTCTTTCATCAAAGACTCTTAATGAATATTGGAATGAAGCTAATGATGAAGTAATGGGCAATATTATATCTCATAGTAATTTAACATGGGCAATGATTCCACATTACTTTATGGATGGTGGACATTATGTTATGTTCTATTCAACAGCAACAATTGCAGCATGTAATTTAGCTTATAAAATTGTTAATCAAGAAGAAGGAATTCTCGATAATTATTATCAATTCTTAAGTAGTGGTTCAAGTAAGAAACCTTTAGAATTACTTAATCTTTTAGGAATTGATTTGTTAGATGATAATACATACGAAATTGCTATTAAGATGTTTGATGATGTCGTAGAAGAATACGAGAAATTAGAGAATTAGAGGTGAGATTATGGCAGAAAGTAAAAGAGATTATTATGAGGTCTTAGGTGTCTCTAAAAATGCTAGTGATGAGGAGATTAAAAGAGCTTTTAGAAAATTAGCTAAACAATATCATCCTGACGTTAATAAAGAACCGGGAGCTGCTGATAAATTTAAAGAGATAGGTGAAGCTTATTCAGTACTAAGTGATGTCAATAAGAGAAAACAATATGATCAATTTGGTCATGCTGCATTTGATCAAAATGGTGGACCTGGATTTAGTGGATTTGAGGGATTTAATTTTGAAGATTTCGATTTAGGTTCTATCTTTGAGGCTATGATGGGTGGAAACTCATTTGGCGGAAGAAAATCCTCAAGAGGAAGTAGAAAAACTAAAGGACAAGACAAGTTAGTTAATCTAACTATTACTTTTGAAGAGGCCGTCTATGGTTGTGAAAAAGAATTTAAAGTAAATATTGATGATTTGTGTCCTGACTGCGATGGTAAAGGTGGGTATGATGAACATACTTGTTCTTCTTGCAATGGACGTGGAAGAGTAATTACAGAACAAAGAACAATGTTTGGTATATTTCAATCAGAAACTACTTGTCCTGAATGTGATGGTCGAGGAATTAAATTTAAATCAAAATGTATGAAGTGTAATGGTCGAGGAAGCATTAATCGTGATAAGACAATGAAACTTCGTGTTCCAAGAGGTATTGAGACTGGTGATACTTTAAGAATGAGCGGGAAATCTTCGGTAGGTGCTAATGGAGGGCCTCGAGGAGATATTTATATCGAATTTAAAGTTAAAGATCATGAAATATATCAAAGAGAAGGTAAAGATGTCTATGTTAAGATTCCTTTAACTATTCCGGAAGCTGTTTTAGGCTGTAAGAAGGAAGTTCCAACTATTCAAGGTACAATTATAGCAGAAATACCTGCAGGTACTCAGAATGGGGATAAATTCAAGTTTAGAGGTAAAGGTGTCGATGATGAAAAGACTGGCAAAAAAGGAGATGCTTACGGTATTGTAAGTGTTATCATACCAGCTAAGATAGATAAGAAACAAAAAGACTTATTTAAGAGTTTAAGTGAGACATCTTTAGATAAATCTAATGAGTTTACTAAATATAAAAAATATATAGATTAGCATCTATATATTTTTTGTGGTATAATATCAACTCAAGTGAGGGGTTATTATGAAAATTAAGGTATATAAGGCACCAAAAATTGATAATGCAATTGATTATACTATAACTAATGATAAATTAGGTGTCTTTGATGAATTTGTTGATGGACTAAAAAATTCTAATTTCAATTTATCATCATTTTATGATAGATCAAAGACGGTTAAATATATTGAAGATAATAATATTGATAAGGGGCATATTCTTTCTACGGGAGCAGAATATGAATTAGTTAGCAATAAATTAAGATATAAGAAATCAACTTGCTATCTACTAATATTTCATGAGTTATTTCATATGTCGAGTACTAAGTTAGGGAAAAATATAGTATTTACTGGTTTTTCTCAATTAAATGCTAAAACTCATGAAGCTTTTGGTTTTGGTATAAACGAAGCTTATACTTCCATTCTTGATGAAAGATATTTTGAAAGTGAGAAGAAAAAGAAATACTATGTTGGGGTATATCAAGTCAGTCGTTCGATTACTAGTTTATTAGAAGAATTAGTCGGACAAGAAAATATGGAAAAATGGTATAGTGAATCTGATTTGCCAAGTTTGATTAAATGTCTATCAAAGTATTTTGGCTTGGATGCAGCAATTCATTTCATTGATAATGTTGATCATATTGCATATTGTAATGAAGGATATTCTAATCCTCTTATGTCAATTATTTGGTATCGTGAAGCTATCACTTATTTAGGCCGTGCATTTATCAAAAAATATGCTATGCAATACTATTTAGACGATATTTCATTAGAATCTTATTTAGAATCATTGAGAGCAGTAAGAGACATTATGGATAAGAGAATGGTTTTCCCGATACCATTTAAGATTATTAAATCAAGAAAATATACTGATAAGAAATTCGACCGTGATGTCGAAATTATCGAAAATAAATTAATAAGAAAATATGCTTAGTAACGTAAGCATATTTTTTTCCCTTTAGATTCAATTAAACCTTCATCTTTTAAATTCTTTATTTCTCGCATCATAGCTGAACGATCAATTGATAGATAATCAGCTAAATCAGTTAAATTAAATGGTAAATTAATATTTTTCGTAATTTGTTTTTTCGATAATATATTAAAATAGGCTAGTAATTTATCACGAATAGTTTTCTTGGTCAATATTTCTATTCTTTCATTATTTTGGGTTAGTTTATTACTTAGAATTTGCACCATATTATCAATTAATTGATTATGATATGGACAATTTTTCTTACATCTATTTATTAAACGAGAATATTCAAATAATATAATATCAGATTCTTTAGTTGCTATAACATATAATTCTTCACTAGCACTAGCACTAAAAGAACCAAATATATCTCCTTCCACTAAAGTTTCTATTATTGTTCTCGTTCCATTATAGTTATATCTTATGATTTCAGCTTCTCCATGCTCGATAACTCCTACTTGAGTAGTATTACCAAAATTAGATAGTACGGTGGTGTCTTTCTTATAGTGTAATGTCTTCGATTGAAAACACATTAACATCTTTTTTACATTTTCTTCATCTATTCCTTCAAAGGCTTTAATTATTGGCATATTATATGGCATCCTTTCATTAATTTAATTATATTGTTTTTTTGTTGCACTTGCAACTCTTTTTTTAGTTTACTATTTGTTATAATTTAAATGTAATATGGGAGTGTAATTTATGAAGGTAATTAAAAGAGATGGTCATATTGTTGATTATGACAAAGAAAAAATTGAGATAGCTATTGGTAAAGCAAACAATGAAGTTCCAGAAGAGGAAAAAGCTACCGAATCAGATATAAAGAAGATTATTAAATATATTGAAAGCTTAAATAAGAAGAGAATACTCGTTGAAGATATTCAAGATATCATTGAACTTAAATTAATGGAAATGAAACGATTTGAACTTGCTAAGCACTATATAGTTTATCGATATAATCGTGCTTTAGTTCGAAAGAGTAATACTACTGATGAAAGTATACTTAGTTTACTTCGAAATGAAAATAAAGAATTAAATGAAGAAAATTCTAATAAAAATACTGTTTTAGCTAGTACGCAAAGAGACTATATGGCTGGTGAAGTATCGAAAGATTTAACGAAGAGAATGTTATTACCCGAGAAAATTAGTAAAGCTCACGAAGATGGAGTATTACACTTTCATGATATGGATTATTTCATACAACCAATATTTAATTGTTGTTTAATAAATATCAAAGATATGTTAGATAATGGAACCGTAATAAATGGTAAGATGATTGAATCACCTAAGAGTTTCCGCGTTGCTTGTACGGTTACAACACAGATAATTGCTGTTGTTGCATCTAACCAATACGGTGGCCAATCAGTAGAAGTAAGGCATTTAGCTAAGTATTTGCGAATGAGTCATGATAATATAATGAAACGTTTAAAGAAGACTTTAGGAAAAAGTGTAGATGCAGATACTTTAAAAAAGCTAGTTGATGAAGAAACTAATATTGAATTAAAAGCGGGAGTACAAACTTTACAATATCAAATTAATACTTTAATCACGACAAATGGTCAAAATCCTTTTGTAACATTATTCCTAAACTTAGATGATAAAGATCCTTATGTTAAAGAAAATGCCATGATTATTGAAGAGATATTAAAACAAAGATATGAGGGTATTAAGAATGAAAAGGGCGTTTATATAACACCAGCATTTCCAAAACTTGTATATGTACTTGA
>CAZKFB010000050.1:0-6797 GCA_964551965.1 uncultured Muribaculaceae bacterium | reverse complement strand
AATCCAGAACTTGCAGAAAAATATTCTACAAGAATAGTTTCTTTAACTGATTGAGAAATAACTAATGATACTAATCCATTTAATGATAAAAAAGAAGAAAAAGAGAAACAAAAGAAGTATAAAACTCATATGAGTTTCTTAACAGCTCTTTCATTATCATTAAATAATTTATTAACTAAAAAGGGAAGAACAGTTTTAACTAGTTTTGCTGGTTCTATTGGTATTATTGGTATTGCTTTAATATTATCTTTATCTAATGGTATTCAGGCATACATTGATCGTGTTGAAGAAGAAACTTTATCTAGTTATCCAATATCTCTTCAAAAAGAAACGATTGATATGGGCTCAATGATAGAAAGTTTAACAGGTAGTAGTGAAGAAGAAAAGTATGATGACGATTTAATTCATTCGGTTAATATAATGGGGGATATGTTCACAACAATGAGTCAAACTGTTGAAAAGAATGACTTAAAATCTTTCAAAAAATATATTGAAAGTGATAAAACTGATATTAATAAATATGTATCATCTATTCAATATGGTTATAATGTTCAATTAAATTTATATAAAGATTCTAAAGATGAAGTATTACAAGTTAATCCAACTCAAGTATTTGACTGTATTGGTATGAGTACTTCCGGTATCTCATCAGCTTATGATGGATATTTATCAAATTACAATGTCTTCTTTGAAATGTTAGATAATGAGTCTTTATTAAAACAACAATATGAATTAGTAGATGGAGAGTGGCCTAAAAACTATAATGAAGTTGTATTAGTAGTATCGGAAGATAATACAATAAGTGATTATACTTTATATAGTTTAGGTATATTAGATCAAAGTGTTTTAAAAGAGCAATTTAATAATATGATTTCTGGCAAAGAAGTAAAGTTTGAATCTACTTCTTATAAGACTAGTGATTTATTAGGATTATCGTTTAAATTAGTTTTAAATACTGATTATTATTCTAAGAAAAATGGGGCTTGGATTGATAATAAAAATAATGAAGACTATATGAAAAAAGTATTAAAAGATGCTGATTCAATAAAAATAGTTGGTATACTAAAACCTCAAGAGGGTGCTATTATCGGTTCTAATGGAGCTGGGTTAGTTGGATATAATCATGATCTAATGGAACATTTAATCAATAAAATAAATGATTCAGAAATTGTTAAGAGTCAAAAGAAGAATCCGGAAAAGAATGTCTTTACGGGATCTAAATTCAGTGATGACGGAGAATTTGATGTTAAGAATTTATCTAAAGAACAACTAGCAGCTTTAAGTAAACTAAGTGAAAGCGAATTAGCAGAATTAATGAAGACATATTCCGATAATGCAAGTGCAACATATGAATCTAATTTAGCTAAACTTGGAGTTGCAGATTTAGAAAATCCGGACACGATAAATATTTATCCAATCGATTTTGATTCAAAAGAAAAAATAGAAAGTATTATTGATGACTATAACAAAGATAAAGATGAAGATGAAAAACTAAGATATACTGATATCGTTGGTATGATGATGAAAGGTGTTACAAGTATTGTTAATACTGTTAGTTACGTCTTAATTGCATTCGTAGCTATATCTTTGATTGTATCTAGTATTATGATTGGTATTATTACTTATATAAGTGTTCTTGAAAGGACAAAAGAAATTGGTATCTTAAGAGCTATTGGTGCAAGTAAGAAAGATATCTCTCGAGTATTTAATGCTGAAACCTTTATTGTTGGATCTTGTTCTGGTATTCTTGGAATATTAGTAACTGTTATTCTAAATATACCTATTAATATAGTAATTAAAAATGTAACTGATATTTCTGGTATAGCATCACTTCCTATAGTGGGGGCCATAATACTTGTAATTATTAGTATTGTCTTAACTACAATTGCTGGTCTAATACCATCTCGTATGGCAAGTAAGAAAGATCCAGTAGAAGCATTAAGAACTGAATAATCTCTTCGAATGAAGAGATTTTTTTACGTTAATAATGTCAAAGAGATAGATATTATTAAATAAATACTCGTTTTAAATGATATAATTGACTTAAATAGGAGGATATCTATGAGTATTCAAAGTTATGAGAAATTTATCGATAAAAATCGTTTTTATACTGATAAAGAACTAAAAGAATTATTTGATGAAAATTTCAAAAATAATTTTGGACCTTCTTTAGTATTAAAAAATTTTGAAGATTATAAAAAGTATTCTCCCAATAGTTTATCGGAAGATGAAATAATTACCATTAAAGTAGATGGTGAAGAAAAGGAAGTAAGTAAATATTTAATTAAAGATTTAATCGAAGATGAAGGAATGTATAGATATCTTTTATTAAATATGGATAATGAATTAGGTATAGCAGCTAAAATAATATTTGTTGCTGATGATAGGTACTATTGTGTTAAATTACATAGAGCTGAATTAGCTAGCTGTTTGGAATATATAAGTTCTGATTACAATGATAATAATAGTTTAAATATAAAAGTTAATATGCGTATTGGTTTAATTCGAAGTTTAGTAACGGAAAAATCTCTTATTGCTAAATCTTATGGAAGTACCAAATTATTTCAAATAGGCGTTGATGGCAACAAAGTATTATTACCGGAAGAATACATAGTTAAATTATTGGTTATGGCTAATAAGAGAGATTTCTTAAATGAACTGGATAAAGATAAGTATGGATATTCTAAAGAAGTGATTTGTTATGCTATTGTTCAATTTGTAGAAAGAAATAGAATTCTATATAAATATTCACTTAGTAAGAAAACATTAAATTTCTATAATCGATTAAAAAATTATGAAATCATAGACTTTGAGTCTTTAAATAAGAATCGTATATCTAATGCTTATAGTGGATCTGAAGAAGATATAAGTATTCTTGACACCGTTTCAATACCTGAATCGATGATTTATTTAATAAGTCACTTTCCTCATAAGAACTATAGCCCATTAGAAATAGCTTTATATCTATATGTAGAATTAAGTTATTTCTATTCAAAATACATAGAAGAAAGTAATATTAAAGATAATGAATCGACTAATAACTTTATCTTAATATATGCTAAGATATTGGAATCTTTAGGTATTAGTTATACGATTAATCAAAATGTTATAGCTAATGTAGAATTGAATAATAATAAATTGACTTTCTCTTCCGGAGAATTTATGTGTTCAATAGATTCTAGTAAAGAAATTAATTTAGAAGATATAATGTACAATAAGATAAATGATGAATATTTAAATATGACTTCTATAAATACTGCATTAGTATCTAAAATTAAATTTAGAGAATTAACAAAGAAGATATATACAGACTATATAAATGATAAAAAGCATGAAGTAGAATTTGATGATAATTTAAATAGATATAGATATCAATTTGGTGTATCTATGCTTGATAGAACGACAAGAATTAGATTATTTATTAAAGCTGTAGCTAGAAAAGATTTAAAAGGAATCGGCAATGTAGAATATATTAATACTGTATTTAACAATGTATTAGGAAAAGAATTAGGTGCTAATCTATATTTCTTAATAGCAGCTAAGAATAATAAGATAGGGTTACAACCTTTAACTATTCTTATGCTTGAAAATTTAACTATATTAATAGATCCAAGTGGAGATGAAACTGTAAGAGCAATAAGTGAGTCAGATATGATTGATTTATTCCATCAAGGTTATTATCTATATTCATCAGATATTGCATTAGAATTAAAGAAGGGTGATAAGTATGTTAGACATAATTAGAGAAAAAGCTAAAAAAGCATGTCTTATTAACAAGAATTATGAAATTATTGTTAAAATACTAGAAGATGATAATTGCTTTGATAAAATGGATGTTGGTACAGGCATGAGTATTTTAAATAATTTGGGATTTAATGATATGGAAGCTCAAAAGATATACTTACAATTAATTAGAAGGAGATAAATATGAAATACCCATTAATAGATCGTGAACAAGTTAGTTTTGAAAGTGATACTGAAGTATGTAATATTGGATACTATGAAGGAGTATTAGATGATGAACGACCTATACGTGTAGAAGTATGGTCTTCCTACGGGATACTAAATGCAACCGTATTTATATCTAACATCGATTTAGAAAAGAAAAGTGAAAAAGAGATTAAACAATACTTAGAAAAAAATAATATTATCAAAGTATTGGAAGATAAAATATTCATAACGGAAGTAGAAGATGTGAATGACAACAAATTTTTATCGATAAACGTTCCAATTGAAAGTGATTACAATAAAATTAATGAATGTTTGGTTAAATTAAAAGATTATGATTTATAAATCATAATCTTTTTTGCTATTTTATTGAAATAATGTTTATTTTTTTATATAATTAGTTTATAAGGTAGGCGAGTACGATGGAAGGAAACAACAATTTAAATAACAACGAACAAAATAATGGATTGAATACAAATCCTAATGTTAGAGTAATTAATACTAATGGGGTTAATACTACTCAAGTTAAAAGTATAAATCCAGTAAATACTCCTAATGTCCAACAAGTTAATCCTATTAATAATAATGTAGTAACTCAAGATGTAACAGGCAATGGAGTAAAACCACAAGAAGAGAAAAAAGAAAAGAAGAAAATGGGTACTCAAGAAATAATAATGTATATACTTATGATAATAGTAATTATCTTAATAATATTATTGCTACTTAAGTTCTGTTCCGATAATAGTGGAAAAAGTATATATAAACCAAGTACTACACAAAATAAAACGACAACTACAACGAAAAAAACATATATTACTGAGACAACAACTACGATAATCCCAAGTACGATAATTCCAGAACCTACTACTGAGTCTACTAGACCAATAGTAACTGGTAATATTCCAGGAAATACTACAAGGAGAACAAGAACAACAGCTCCTACAAAGAGACCTACAAATCCAGTAAATCCTGTTAATCCAGTAAATCCAACGAATCCAGTAAACCCAGTAAATCCAACAAATCCATCAACGGAACCTACAACAAAAGCAGCAGTTTATACATATACATATACAAAGCCAACCTCAGAGACTTATGCAGTTAATATCTTTAAAGACGGACAAATATTAAGTGGAAGTGTATATATTTGGGATGCTAATAATGAATTCTTGTCAGTAGGAGTAGTTGGACCAGGTAAAGTAGTTACAATAACAACGGCTGCAAGTGTTGATCTTTCAACACATCCAACATTAAAATTTAGTTTCCAAAACGATTCAGCAAAGAGATATACAATGAAATATAATGGTTAGGAGAGATACAATGAAAAAAATACTAGAAAATAAAAAAACATTAATTATTATTCCTATTGTATTATTAGTAGTTCTAGTTATTTCATTAGTAATAATTAATTTGAATAAACCAGTAAAAGTTGTTTGTGAAAGAGAAAAACAATTTGTATTGGGAATTGATTCTGATGAAGATCTAACAATCATGTTAAATAAAGAAAATAAGATTAGTAGAATTATTGTTGATAAATCAATTGAATTAGATAATTATTATCAACAATTCGAAACTCATAGAAACGCTATATATAATCACATGAAAGATGCATATAAATATTTACCTGAAAAAAAATATAAAGTTAATAGCGAAAAAGATAAGATAACAATTTCTGTTGATACAAAAGAACAAGGAGTTATTCTTGATAATTTAGATATAACTAGATTAAGTGAAAGTGATAGAAGTGACATTAAGATAAATTCTTCAAATATCTTAGAATCATCAAGTAGTACTTATAGAATTGGTGATGAATATAAGAAAGAAGAACTAATTAAGAAACTAGAAGGATTAGGATATACATGCAAAAAATAAATAAGAAAACATTAATAATTATAATTGCTATTGTAGTAATAATAATTGGTTTCTTAATTTCAATGGTTATATTGAATAATAAGAATAAAGGAAAGTATGATTTCTATTATACATATGTGTATGATGATAATCTAATTACCCAATCAGTAACTGTTTATGACAATAATGATAAAGTACAATCTAATTACTTTGTGTTTTATAAAGATGAAATAGTTACTCTTACTAAGGGAGATAAAGCTGTATTAACTATTAATACATTAGACTTAAAGGAAAAACCAGAATTAGTAATAATATTTGAAAATGATGAAAAGAAATATAGTTTAGGTCCTAAAGAATAGAGGTATGTTTATGAAAAAAGTCATTTTATGTTTAGCGTTATTTATATTACTTATTCCAAACGTTAATGCTATGGAAGTAGATTATACTGAGTATGAAAAATTAGATATTGCTCATTCTTTTGTTGTGGGGGATTACATTTTTGATGCTAGTTATGGTTATACGCCAAGCTTAAAAGATTTTATGCATGCAAGTAGAACAATACCAAAGAATAAAGATGTATATGTATATGAAATATTTATTGTTAAAATACCACAAATAAATTATCGTAGTTTTTCAATGACGGAAGTATATTCCAAAAATAAAACTACTGATACTAAAGATTTTACAGACTTTAGTGCAAAATATATATATAAAACTAATATTGATAAAGCAACAAAGAATGATTACATAATATTAAAGTAAAGTAGAAGGAGTAAATGACATGAAAAAGTTTTTAGGAATAGTAATTTTATTAATTGTAGCTTATGTAGTACCAGTAAATGCATGTTCATTTACTTTTGAGGATTACAAAAAGACAGGAGAAGTTCACTCTCTAATAGTTGGAGAATATGTGTTTGACCTAAGTAATGGTCATTCACCATCCCTAGAAGACTTTTCTATAGCAGCTAGAACAATACCAGAAGGTCAAGATGAATACGTAT
>CAZKFB010000049.1:0-6846 GCA_964551965.1 uncultured Muribaculaceae bacterium | reverse complement strand
TATCTATTGGATTTCTAATAGATGAATCAAATTGATTAATAAAATCTATAGATGGTATAGTAAGACAGTAATCTTTGGTTGCGTGTGTAGGGTTAGTATACATATCATAAACCTTTCCAACATGCAAAGTAGAATAATTATTCATATATGCTAAAGTCATACGAATTTCATCTAAAAAATTAAAATAACTATATAAATCTTCATACTCTCTTAAATCTTTATATAAACTATAAAGTAAATATTTTTTTCTTGTTGGCATACGACGATTTTCTTTTTTGGTAATTCCCTTATAAAATTCAATATAGTTTTTATATCTTTGAACATAATTATTCGTATCTTTTAAAACTATATTATTATTAAATACTGATTCATAATATGCATTGTTTTGTTCAATGCTTTTATCGATACAATTTTCCATCGATACTATGTCAACAAAGTTTATCTCTAATTCAGTGTCATCAACTACACAAGCCATACGAAAATTATTTGTAAATTCACCAAGCACAAAGACATCTAAATCACTTGTTTTAGTAGATAATCCAGTTACACTACTACCATAGATAAGAACAAGAAAGTTTGTATCTTTACTTACTATATCATTTAAGAATTCTTTTACTCCTTCTTTTAATTCCATACAGATACCCCCAAAAAACTAGTTAATATAATAACACAAATAAAGAGAAATGCAAAGCATTCCCCCTAATTATCATATTCACTTAAAACTTGTAAAAACTCTTCTTCATTCCAAATTTCTATTCCTAGTTCATTAGCTTTAGTAAGTTTGGAGCCAGCATCATGACCAGCGATAACAACATTGGTTTTCTTAGAAACAGAACCTGAACAATTACCACCCAACGCTTCTATTTTTTCTTTGGCATCATCTCGTGTTATTGAATCAAGAGTTCCTGTTAAGACAAAAGTTTTGCCACTAAATGCTGTATCACTTAAGGATTCGCCTTTCAAATATTCCATATTAATACCTAAATCTTTAAGTTCATCTAACATATTTAAATTATCTTCATCATGGAAGTATTTAAATACTGAATCGGCTATTACATCACCTATATCATGAATTACCTTTAATTCATCAAAAGTTGCATTAGCAAGAGAATCAATATTTTTATAGTTACTAGCAAGTATCTTAGCTGTCTTTTTACCGACATATCTAATACCTATAGCAAATAAGAATTTTTCTAAAGAATTACTCTTTGATTCCTCAATAGCATCAAGTAGTTTTTGGACAGATTTTTCTCCATATCCTTCGAGTAGTTTTAATTCTTCCTTATATCTTCCTAATTTATATATATCAGGTATGCTTCTAACATAGTTTAAATTATATAAATCTTCGATTATGGCATCACCTAAACCATCTATATTCATCGTATCTCTAGATACATAGTGAATTAATGCTTCTATATCTTTCTTACTACAATTATCATTAACACAGTAGTATGAAGCATCTTTCTTAACAAGTTTTGAACCACATATTGGACATACATCAGTCATCTTAAATGGTAGAGCATCACTATGACGATTTTCCATAACTACGGAATCTACTCTCGGTATTACATCTCCCGCTTTAATAATTCTAACAGTATCTCCAACTCTTATATCTAATCCCTTAACATAGTCTTCATTATGCAAAGTTGCCTTAGAAATTAAAGAACCCATAACCATAACTGGTTCTAAGACCGCATTAGGTGTAACTTGTCCTGTACGACCAACCGTAAATATAATATCATTAAGTCTTGTCTGTACTATTTGAGCTGGAAATTTATAAGCACAAGCCCATTTTGGATAACGAATTGTATTGCCCATAATCTCATGATCATGTAAGTTATCTAGTTTAATTACTACTCCATCAATATCATAAGGTAAGTCTTCTCTAGCATCACCTTTCTCATGAATAAAATCTAATACTTCATCAATTGAATTAACTAATTTATTATTTGGATTAGTTCTAAATCCAAGATTTTTCATAAATTCTAATGCTTCATGATGCGTTTCAATACCATAATCTTCAGGATCTGGTAAATGGTATATCCAAACCTCTAAATGTCTTTTCGCAGCAATACTTGAATCTAATTGACGAATAGAACCAGCAGCCGCATTACGACAATTCTTAAGTAGTGGTTCATTATTCTTTAGTCTCTCAGCATTCAAGATATCTAAAGTTTTCTTGCTCATGTAGATTTCTCCACGAACTTCAATATCTATAGGTTCTGGTAATTTTAAAGGAACTTGTTTAATTGTCTTAACATTGTGAGTTATATCTTCACCAACAAATCCATCTCCTCTAGTTGCTGCCGAAACAAGTAATCCATTCTCATACTTTAAAGACACACTTAAACCATCTATCTTAAGTTCACATACATATTCAGGATTAATTCCTTCTTTTCTAATTCTAGAATCAAATTCTCTAATCTCATCTTCATTAAATACATCAGCTAAACTCATCATTGGAATTTTATGTGTAACTTTATCAAACTTATCTAATATAACTCCACCAATCTTCTTAGTTGGTGAATCTTCTCTGATATATTCAGGATGTTTCTCTTCTATATCATATAATTCTCTTATATAGTTATCATATTCTTGATCAGTTAAAGTCGTCGGATTATCAAGTACATGATATTCATAATTGGCCTTATTGATTAAATCTACTAATTCGTTGTATCTATCCACAATTATCACCTATTAATATTATACCAAAAACTAAGCATTTACTCACTAAAAATATTACAAAAAAAAGGTCAATTAGACCTTCTAAGAAATCAAAAATGCTGATCCCCATATTGAGAAAAATATTATTGCAACTACTATTATAATAAATAGACAAAAATAAGATCTAGCAAAATTTCTTAAATTGATATTTCTTGTACCACCTAATGCAAATACTAGTAATAATATAAAACCAATAATTGGAATAGCAAATAATATTTGATATCCAAAATATCCCCACATTGAAATAGGTTTATATTCACTAGGAATATTATTTTGATTATTATTCATAAACTCAAACTCCTTCATATAATTATTTCACATTAAACAACACTTCCAAAGGTAGAAATATCGCTTAATTCTAATTTAGAACGCACTTTTTACATGGCTCTAACCCAGAACTCAAAGCATCATCTAAAGTTGTTTCAATATAAGTGCCACCATTACAATGATTATCATAATGATACTTTTTGCCAGTAGGGGTCTTATAAACAATTCTACCACGTTTAGTAGTTGAACTTGCAATAGATTTCTTTGTCGTAACTATCGATTTAGATGACGAAAAAACCATTGTAGATTTTGTTGAAACTGTGCTTCTTGTTGATTTACTCATTGTAGTTGTTGTCGTTATAGTTTTTGTTGTTGTAGTTTTTTTTGTTGTAAGATGAGTTTTCACTTCTTTTTCAGTCTCACTAGAAACGACTGCCGATGTTTTCACTTTTAAGTCACTCTCCGTAACTTTTTCTTTGTCAAAATCATTAGTACATCCTGACAAAAGCACAATAGACATCAATACTAGTACTACTTTTTTCATATTAATTCCACAAATTCTCAGGATAAACTCCTGCTTCTATTTCTTGCTTAATAAATGCTTTGACATTCTCCGTATCTTCACGATAAGTCATTCCCATCCATTTAGCAATTGTTGGAACAACATCAATAGTTATTCCATTTTCAATATCTTGATCCATAATGTCTGGTAAAAGCATTTCATAATCAAGTAGTTTATCTTGATGATCTCTAAACTCTCTTTCCATATCATTTCCAATTGTCGTAAGTAATTTAGGAGTAAATCCATTTAATAACATAGATACTGGATGATCAACATCAACATAGAATGTCTCCTTTGTTTCATCTAATGGCATACATTTTACTCTATCTCCATCGAGAATACAAGATGATTCAACAATTGATTTAACTACTCCACTATCATGTAATATTACTCCACGCTTAACAGCACCATTACTTGACAATGTATCACCCATATTATAACCAACAATACAATAGTTATTTGAATTGCTTAAATGATTAGATAATACCTTAAATGCATCATCACCATAGAAATCATCAGCAGTAATAACCCCAAAGTTTCCATTTATAAATTCACGAGCTGCATATACAGCATGTGCAGTACCCCAAGGTTTTACTCTACCTTCAGGAATACTAAATCCTTCAGGAATATCTTCTAACTTTTGAAAAGCATATTCAACTTTAACTTTTCCTTCAATTCTACTACCAATCGTATTTTTAAATACATCATAGTTTTCTTCTTTGATAACAAATACTACTTTATTGAATCCATAACGAATAGCAGAATAAATTGAATAATCAATTAAGAATTCTCCATTAGGACCAACAGGTTCAATTTGTTTCATACCTCCAAATCTGCTACCCATACCGGCAGCAAGTACAACTAACGTTTTCTCTTCCATACAATCACCTTTCTTAATTATATTATAACATTTATTAACAATATAAAAGATAAAAATATAGTATATTTGCATATTATTTTTAAAAGTATGATATAATTATTTAGGGAGTGATTATATGGAAAAAGGCAAAATAAGAAAACTTAATAAAGAACTTTCACTTGAATTAGAATCAGCACAAGATTTCTTTATTCAAGAAGCCGAAAACAACACTGAAAATTACATAAAAAAATATCAACAACTTGATTCTTCAATAAATGGTCAGTATATTTGCTCCGATTTATTTAAAGAAACATTTGAAAAATATACAGAAAGCATCAATACAAGAAAAAAGTACAGTGAAGTTATTCATAATTCAGCTGCTGTATTAGCAAATGAATTATTTCAAAGAAGAATTATAGATCCTAATTATAATAAATGTATATTCTTAACAGGAGTTCCTGGAGCAGGAAAATCATTCTTAGTTCAATCATTAGCATTGGCTGGTGAAATAGATGACGAGACTCTAATATATGAAGGAGATATTACTACTCCATCAATATATGAGAAAATTGAAAAAGCAGCCGAGAATGGAAAAGAATTATTCTTCATTGTTGTGAATCCAACTCTAGAGCTTGCTCAAACTAATGCGATCAATAGAAGTTTCGAAATTGGCAGAGGTGCTAGCTGCGAAACAATGGCAAGAATAATGAGTAGAATCCCCAATGCATTAGTTGAAATAAAAGAAAGATTTCCTGATATAAATATTGCAATATATAATAAAACAACAAACTATGATATTGAATATGCCATCGGCTTTGATAATATCTCAATGCTAGATCATGGTACTTATGATGAAATACTTGAGAAACTTAGAGAATTAAGATTAGAAATATTAGCAAAAAAAAAAGATAGTTTAATAGAAAACCAAAATCTAGGGAGTGATAATATTGAAAGAAAAAAATAAGACATTTTTAGAGAAATTATTAACAGTTGGGAAAATAATGGCAGTTAAATCAAAAGATCCTAAAGTTTGTAAGGCAATTAAAAATAGAGCTAATTATTAAAAAAAGACTACACATAATGTGTAGTTTTTTTTATACTTTCTTTATACTCTTATGACTCTTCATAAGTTTTTTTACGCCTGTCTTAAATGCAACATCGATCATGTCTCCTTCTACTTTTATGATTACACCTAATCCTAAAGTATCATGTTCGATAGTATCTCCACTTTTTAGATCATCATTATTTCCTTCTACATACATTTTATCGATGTTTATCTGTGTTTCATCTTTCATTGTATCTAGTCTCTCAATATATTTTGAATCAATTTCATCGATAAAACGAGATGGTAAATTATTAGATTCTCGACCATATAACATTCTTCGTTTAGCATTCGTTAAATATAATATTTCTTTAGCACGAGTTATTCCAACATAACATAGTCTTCTCTCTTCTTCGAGTCCATTTTCTTCAAGAAGGGAATTAGAATGTGGGAATATTCCTTCTTCCATACCTACTAAGAATACAATAGTAAATTCAAGACCTTTAGCTGAATGGAGAGTCATTAAAGTTACCTCATTTCCATCTTCTTTATGTTGACTCATATCTGCAACTAAACTGATACTTTCCAAGAAATCTCCTAAATCACTAGTTCCATAGTTTTCTTCATATGATGCCGTAATAGATTTAAACTCCATTAGGTTCTCTAATCTTAATTCGTTCTCTAAAGTCTTATCATTTTCTAGTTCTGACTTCATCTCCGTTTTTTCTAATATATAATCGATTAAATCAGTTAAACTATGTTCAAGAGAATAATCTTTTAAATCTTCTATTAGAGATTTAAATTCTAATTCTTTTTTTGAATTTAAATTATCATACATTGAGCTTCCATTTATTAAAGATTCAGTTTCTAATGCTTTAATAGCCGCTTCTCCTATTCCTCTTTTAGGAACATTAATAATTCTCGTTAGAGAAACTGAATCACTCGTATTATATATTAATCTTAAATAAGCAATTAAATCCTTAATTTCTTTTCGGTTATAGAAGTAATAACCTCCAACTACTTTGCAAGGTATTCCTTTTCCCAATAGACCTTCTTCAAATACACGACTTTGTCCATTAGTACGATAAAGAATTGCTATATCTTGATATTTGTATCCATCATGGATGAGTTTCTCTATTTCATTCATAACTACAGTTACTTCATGCCTTTCATCATAACTGCGAATATAATTTACTTTAACACCGTCACCATGTTGACTCCAAAGATTCAAATCTTTTCTCTCTTTATTATTTTTAATAACACAGTTAGCTGCATTTAAGATATTATTTGTACTACGATAATTCTCTTCTAACTTTATTGTTACACATTCTGGATAATCATTTTCAAAATTAATAATATTTTTATAATCAGCTTGTCTAAATGCATAAATAC
>CAZKFB010000048.1:0-7761 GCA_964551965.1 uncultured Muribaculaceae bacterium | reverse complement strand
AAGTCGTGAAGCTTTGGAACTTCGAGATGGTGAATCAAGATATAATGGAAAAGGTGTTTTAAAAGCTGTTAACAATGTTAACACGGTTATAAAAGAGTCCCTAGTTGGAATGGATGCAGATAATCAAAGAGAAATTGATTATAAAATGATTGAACTTGATGGTACACCTAATAAATCAAGATTAGGTGCTAATGCAATGTTAGGAGTCAGTATGGCGGTATTAAAAGCTGCTGCACTAAATTCCAAAAAAAAGTTATATCAATATATTGGTAATGGAACTATTAGTCCAAGACCAATGATTAATATTATTAATGGTGGAGCTCATGCTGATAACAATGTCGATTTCCAAGAGTTTATGATTATACCGGAAGCTACTACCATGCATGAAAGAGTAAGAATAGGTGCAGAAGTATTTCATGCATTAAAGAAAGTATTAAACGAGAATGGTTATGCAACCGGAGTTGGAGATGAAGGTGGTTTTTCTCCAAATTTAAAAAGTAATGAAGAAGGATTTGACTTAATAGTAGAAGCTATAAAAAGAGCAGGATATACTCCGGGAGTTGAAGTATCTTTAGGTATTGATGTTGCAGCTTCCGAATTCTATGATAAAGATTTAAAGAAATATAAATTTAAATGGTCAACAGGAGAAGAATATACAACTGATGAATTAATTAACTTTTATAAAGAATTAATTAGTAAATATCCAATTATATCTATTGAAGATCCCGTAGATGAAAATGACTGGGATGGATTTAAGAAAATGACTGATGAACTTGGTGATAAAATTCAAATAGTTGGTGATGATTTATTTGTTACTAATAAAGAATACTTACAAAAAGGAATTGATATGGGAGCAGGAAATGCCATACTTTTAAAAGTTAATCAAATTGGTACTATTACAGAGACTCTTGAAACTATTGAATTAGCTGAATCTCACGGATATAAAACAATTCTTTCTCATCGTTCAGGCGAAACAGAAGATACAACTATTGCTGATTTAGTTGTTGGACTTAATCTAGGACAAATTAAGACAGGATCAATGAGTAGAAGTGAAAGAACAGCTAAGTATAATCAATTAATGCGTATTGAAGAAGAGATAAATAATTAAAAGACACTTTAAGTGTCTTTTTTCATATATTAATATAGGTGATAAAATGATAGTAGCTATTAATTCGAGTGGTGGGGGTTCTGATAAGGGATTATCGGGAAATGGAATAGTAGAAAAGGATTATACTTTAGAATTATCAAAAAAGATAAATGATAGACTTAAAAATATGGGTATAAAAACTTATATGTTAAGAGATGATGATTCAACTACTTCCTATGAAAAAAGACTTTCTAATTTAAAGAATTATGCTAAGAATGACGATGTACTATTACTATCTAATACTTTAAATAATAATAATGGGATAGATATTATATATTCTTTAAGAGATACTTCTAAATTAGCAGAAAAGCTGAGTAATTCTTTAGATTATTTTAATACTACTAAGTATTATCAATTGAGGTATCCTAGTAATACTAAGTTAGATTATTATTATATTACGAGAGAAACTCCCGATTATGAAACTATTATTATTAGATATGGAAATCCTAAGAATAGTAAAGATGCTAAAGTTTTAAAAGATATAGATGCTATTGCTGATGCCGTTGCAATGGTAATTGGTAACTATGTTGGAGTTAGTAAACAACCTAGTAAAGATAATATCTATATAGTTAAATCGGGGGATACTATTTTTATTGGATAAAAATATCTTTATAAAAAAAACTCAATAGTTTATAATATAGATGGTGATATTATGGATAGAAACTATACAATTTCTACTTTAAAATCAATTCTTTATAATGAGCAAACTTTCGTAAAGTTTATTGGAGAACAAGGAGAATTCTTTAATATTGATAGTGCGCAGTATGTCAAAGATTTAAATAACTATGTAAGTATCATTCTTCTTTTTGATACTTCTTCTATTGGAAAGAATATCTTTGATCGTATAAATTCTATTAATATGAAATATAACTTTGATTATTTCTATAGTTATTCATCTCATATTACTAATCAAAAAAATACATTAACAGCAACATTTATTGAACAAATACTTAATGATGAAAACCTATTAGCAATGTTCTTAGATTTTGAAAATCACCCATTTATATTTCAAAATTTAAGTTTAGATATTTGTATATCACAAATCACTTTATATCTAAAAAAAGCAGCCGAGAAAAGTTTGCCAATAACGAAGAAAACTTATCAAAACTTTCAAAAGATAATTAAGAGATATCCATCTCATTTTAAGAAAAAAGATAAGCTAGATGGCGAATTACCTAAAGGAACTGTTAATAAAGAATTAGAAGACTATATTTTAAAAAGGATTGATTTTTCTAAATCGGAACTGGCAATTGCTCTTCAAATTTATATAGAATTATGCAAAGTTTTTATATACGATGCAACCTTTTTAGCTTTTAATCAAGATATTAAGATTCCAATCGCAAAAGCTATATATGATAAGAAAATAGATGATGTAACCCTTAATCAAAATATTTTAATTTGTTGTCAGTTTTCCGATATTTATGCACATTTATTAATTAGATGTGGGTTTGAAGCAAGAGTTAAGGGAGATTTTCATAAGTCAGTTGTTTTTAAATGTAATGGCAATATAGTTGAGGCTGATTCTTCTAAACAACTTATGGGATCTGATGGATTCTACTTCTGTGATCTTACAAGAGCTAAATTAAATCTACCGGTAGGTGGATTCTCATATGTCAATGACAAAGAAAAAATGAATGATGATTTAAATCTAGCTTATATGGAACTTGGAATTAATAATCCTTTCTTTATGTTAGAAATAATAGATTTATTAAATCGCAATTTAAAGAGAGAACCTTTAGAGAGAAGAATGCAAATAATAAATCAAAAAAGTCGAACTACATTACTTCAATCAGTAGACTATATTGGTTATTTACTTGCTATTGTAAAATCCCTTTTTACTTTAAAAGAATTGAATGATATGAATCTATATACAACTTATATAAGATATGAAGATAGATATGAAATGGGTATACTAATGGCAAAAGATGATTTAGAAAATAATGTTACTGATTATTATCTTTTCCACAATTCAGTTGAACGTTCGAAAAAGACGGAAGAACATATAAAAAATCTTTTAAATAAAGAAGTAATTAAGATAAATAGAAAAGATGATCGTATTAAAAAATTAATGTCAACTTCACTAGAACAAGATCCATATAGAGGTAGAATAATATAGAATTTATTACCATAGATTTTATGGGAGGTATTAGATTCTATGAATAAATATATTGTTAATTTAATATATAATGAAAATGGTAAATCTTTGAATGAAACGCTAATAGAAATATTAAAAATAGAATTAAATAATATATGAATACCAGTTATAAAGTAGGTATATATATGAGATTATCTCGTGATGATTTAACACGAGAATCGGATAGTATAATTAGTCAAAGAACTTTACTTAATCAATATATCAAGGAAAATAATTATAGTTTAATTCAAGAGTATGTCGATGATGGATTTACAGGAACTAACTTTGATCGTCCAGCATTTATGCAAATGATTAAAGATATCGAGTCAGGTAAGATTAATATGATTATTACTAAAGACATGTCGAGACTAGGAAGGGACTATATAGGTACGGGAGAATTAATTGAGAAGTATTTTCCCAGTAAAAATATAAGATATATAGCTATCAATGACGGAATTGATACATTTATTGATAATACCAATAATGATATTGCACCCTTTAAAGCAATCATGAATGATATGTATGCTAAAGATATTTCCAAAAAAGTTAAAACTAGTTTATATTCACGAATGAAAGAAGGTCTATATGTATCTGGAAGATGTCCATTCGGATATAAGAAAGATCCCGAAAATAAGAATCATCTAATCGTCAATCAAGAACAAGTAGAGGTGGTTAAATTAATTTTTGATTTAGCATTAAAAGGAAATACTTATCACTTTATAGCACAAGAATTAACTAAAAGGAAGATAAGAACGCCAGCATCTTATTACAACTATGTTTGGAATAAAAAATGTTTAAGTCAAGAATATGGAATATGGACAGATAGTACAGTAAAAGCAATTCTTACTAATCAGATATATGTCGGAGATACTGTTCAAGGGAAGACTAAAAAGATAAATTATAAATTAAAAAGAATCGTTAAAAATAACATTGATGATTATATAATAGTTGAAAATACTCATGAAGCAATAATTGATAAAAAAACATTTAATTATGTTCAAAGCATACTACCAAAGAATGTTAAAAGACCAGAAAAGAAAAGACACTATCTCCTAGATGGAATTCTCTATTGTGGGGATTGTAAACATCGAATAACTATAAGATATCAAAATAAGACTGGTAGGAGTTATACTACTTGTGATTATTATCGAACTTATTCTAAATATCATGTATGTACTACGCATACTAATAATTATGAACTATTGGAAAGTATTATCTTAGATAATATAAAAAATGTATGTAAAAGGTATTTAGATAAGAATAAGATAATGGATTATCTAAATAATATAGAGTTAGACGATCGTACATTGAAAATAACAAGACAAATAGAAAATTATGAAATAATAAATAGTAAATTAAGGGAAAATCTAGATAAAACTTATATAGATATGTTAGGAAGTATTATTGATGAAGACCAATATAAAAGAATAAGTAATAATATAAAAAGACAAATTGAGGATAATCAAAATAATATTAATAATCTTAAAACTATTGAAGATAATTCTGATAGAAAAGAAACAATAGAAAAATATATTAATGAATTTTTATCTTTAAAAAATATAACTAGAAAGTTAATAATAAACTTAATTGATAAAATATATATCTATCAAGATAAAAGAGTAGATATTATATTTACTTTTAATAATGTTACATAAATAAAGTATCCGGTGATACTTTATATAGTATTGCCAAAAAATTTAATATAAGTGTTGATAACTTAAAAAGTATTAACAATTTAAATAGTAATCTTATTAAGATAAATCAAGAATTAAAAATTCCTAATAAAACAGTTATTATTAAAAAGGGAGATACTCTTTATTCGATAGCTAAAAATAATAATACAAGTGTTGATAAATTAATGAGTATTAACAATTTAAAAAATTCTAATTTAGCTATTGGAGATGTTTTATATTTACCATAAAAGTGGTACAATATGTTCAGGTGATGTAGTATGAGTAAAAAGGTTAGAAACATTTTAATAATTGTATTTGTAATTATAGTTATTTTATTAAGTGGAATAGTTTGTTATAAGATGGATATCTTTAATTTGAAGAGTGCTTCTTCTAATAAACCTAAACAATCAGAGAAGACTTCTTCTTTAGTAAATGACGAGGAAGAAATTAATGAAGATGATATGTTACCTAGTGATGATGATGTAGAGACTGTTAGCCCTACTGAAACTGAAGGAGAGACAACAACTACAGCTAATAATCAATCTTCTAATAATAGTTCTTCTAAGAAAACAACAAATAAAAAGACAACTACTAAGAAAGTAGATGAAGGCGCAAATAATAGTGGAAGACCTAGCGTTAGTACAGCTAAGTTTGATAATGATATTAATTCAGTTAAACTAAATCCAATGAAAACTAGAAAAACTGACTTAGATAATAAGATAGGAAATATTATTAATTCTATTACTAATTCAAGTATGACTAATAATCAAAAGTTATATGCAGTATTTAGATATATAATTGATCATTCTGAGTACGGAAATGGTATTATATATGATGAAGAAATTCGTGCTCTTGTTAATAAATATCACTATAAAAGATATGATGCGACATTAGTACATGAAGCAGAAAAGATATTAAACAGTGGTGTTGGAGTATGTGATGATTATTCAGCATTATTTACTATTATGGCAAGAAGAATTGGGTTTGATGCTTATGTAGTAGGTGGTTCTGTTAAAACAGCAAGTGGTGGAACTACAGGACATGCTTGGGTAAATATTTTAGCTAATGGAACTTATTATGTGTTTGATCCTCAAATAGCAGATAAAAGACCTAAGCAAGAAAAATTCTATTATGGTAAGACTGATAAAGAAATAACGATATATAGTTATAATGATCGTAATTGGTATGTTAAAAACTTTAATCGTTTTAGAGAAGTTGCACCATTAAAATTGGATGTTAGTTTAAGTGGTTCTATTAACGATAATAAATCTGTTGCATCATATAATAGTAATATTATTAAAAATATTTCTTATTCAAATTATGTTGGAGATAAGATAAATATAAATATTAAGACTAGTGGAGCTAGTAAGTATACTTACAATGTTAAAGTAAAGCCAAATAATGGTCATGAAACTAGTTTGTATGCTAAACAAAATGACACAAATACTAATTTGAATTTAAGTTATTCATTTGATGCAAATCAAGAGTATAGATTTTATATAACTGTATGGAGTGGTGATAATGGTTCCATTGCTGAATATTATTTTACTGTTCGTGCAAGAGTTGATGATCGTATTAAAGATGTAAATGTAACAACAACTAAAGATGTTGAACACTCTACTAGTGGAGATTATCCTTATTATACTTTTAATGCCAATGTGATTAAGAATAGTTCTAGTAGTACTTGTACACCTAGAATAAGTTATGATGTTGTAAGTAGTGATGATTCTACACCTAGAGTTGTCTACAACAATAGAATGTATTATGAACCAGGAAGAACTTATAATATAAAAGTAACAGTAAATTGTGGAATAGAAAAATTTGAAAAGACGATAACAGTTAAGGAGTAGTTATGGAAAAAACAAGACAAGAAATAATTGATGAAAAAAGAAGAACTACTGTTGATGAACCTGAATTTAATATTGTATGGGAAGGACAACCTAGTGGTTTCTTAGGTACTATATTAACAACCCTTCATTTAAATTTCACTTGGTATAAGATAAGTAAAGATGAACTCATTATTACTAAGGGATTCTTTAGCAGACATACGGATTCTATAGAACTTTATTTACTTAAAGATCCTGATTTAAAAGAGACATTATGGCAAAGACTATTCCATGTTGGATCAGTTGGAGTACGTATAGATGATTCATCAAGAAATTCAAAAGCAGGTATGTTTATTGAACTAAAAAATATTAAAAAACCTGCGGAAGTTAGAAAGTTACTTAGAGATTACATTGAAGCTGATGTAGTTGAAAGAGGTATTAATTATTTTGATAAAGTATAATATTGTATTTTGTTATTGATAATAATAAACATTTATTTTATAATTAAGTTGTGAGAAGCAAGTCCTCTTTGGACTAATGCTTACCACTTGGGCTTAGCACCTTTTCAATTTAGAAAAGGCGCTTTTTTTATTTTACTTATCTAACTAGTAGATAAAGTAAGATAAATATTATTACAAATAATAACTTTACTAAAGTACTATTTTTCATAACACCACTTCTTTCTACTACCCCCTGAAAAGTTATATAGTCCACAAGGAAAAAGAAGTGATAAGCGCACATCTTGCTTCTCGAAGACTTTATAATACACATTATTTTTTGTATTTCAATGGACTCGACAAAACTCGACAAAAGAAATGGTTTAAGTTATTATAAAAAACAAACATTGAAGTGAACCCCAAATAGTTCACAAGATAAAAAAAACGAGTCAGGATTAATTTCCTGACTTTTTTGATTTTATTCGTTTTGTATTGTAAAATAATATCCAATCTTCTACAAGTTTTTGGTATTCTTGTAAAGATG
>CAZKFB010000047.1:0-7947 GCA_964551965.1 uncultured Muribaculaceae bacterium | reverse complement strand
TATTATAACATATTTTTATTATTTCAATAGAAAAAACTACTAAATTTAGTAGTTTTTTAGCATATAGGTTCATCTAACGAACATGTTCCATTATCTGAATTAAATTTTTCGAAGAAACAATTGAATTTTTCCTTCATTTCACATGTTATTTCATCAGTCAATTCTTGATATGCATTTTCTTGTTTATCACTTATACCACTTTCTAATGCAATAGCATTTCCATTTTTAACGATAACAACATTAGGCGCATAGATTCTCTTTTCATCTATTTTAACACTTATAGTTTTCTTACCCTTCTTATAAGTTAAAGGGGAATAGTTTTCTAATACGGAAGATAGTAATTCTAATAACTTGTTATAGCCTTCACTACCCTCTTTTGTCTTAATAGCTTTATGATTATCATCCAATTCATAAGTATCCCTAATATCTAATACATCAACATAATAAATCTTATCAATGTTTTGCTTCTTAGCAGACTCAATCATACTAGGTAATACACTTCTACACCAAGGACATTTATTAAATCCAAAATAGACAATAAATGTTTCTTTATTATTAATCATTTCAACTACTTCTTCTGCAGTTTTATATATAAACGGATTATCGTCAGGAATAGATAGTTCTCTTACTTTATTATCTCCAACCTTATCTCCATTTATTGATTCATATTCATTTTTAAATTTTAAAGCACTCTCATTCTTTTCTTTTGCTTGTGGTGTTTCGCTTTCATTGAATAGTTCACTAAAGATATAAACTATTAGTGCTCCAATAAGTACGAATAATACTACTACGCAAATTGCTGCTCTCTTACTTCTGTTCATAATTTTCCTCCAGTCAATAACATTATAACAAATAAGAATACAAAAATAAACATTAAAAAATTGATAATTGATATTCTTTGTAGTATAATTTTAAAATAGAAAGGGTGTTGATATGAAGGTATTGCTTAAAAAGTTTAAAAAGACAAAACTGAGTGTTAGATTAATATACTTTTTCACATTTATTGTTTTTTTATTCAGTTATATATACTTATTTAGATCATTACTCTTACTAAATAATATTGAAACAAAGATAAGAATAATAGTTCTATGCGTATTAGTAATATTATTAATAATATATACATTTATTGATTTACTACTACTTTTAACCAAGAAAAATAAAACAGTAGTTATTACTTCTTTCTTTATTGTATTAATATCTGCTGTATCTATTATTGGTTCACTAGCTATTAATAAAGCCTATAGCCTTTTAAGTTCATTAAGTAAAGAAAGAATTCTTTATACAACTAATTTAATATCACTTAATAATACTGAATTTCTTAATAATGCTAATTATAAAGTAGGTATTATTAACAACGAAACTGATATTGAAGGCAATATACTTGCTTATGAATTAATTGATAAAAATGATTTAAAAGTAACAGTAGAAAAATATGATACTTATTTTGAAATGTTAGAGAAATTATATAATGGAAGTCTTAACGGTATATTCATTACAAACAACTATGAAGTAATGTATGAAGGTTATGATGCATATCAGAATATTGGATCAGAAGTTAAAGTTGATTATGAATATTCAAAAGAAATGGAAAATCAAGACACTATTCAAAATTCAGCATCCGTTAAAGATCCATTTACCGTTCTTATAATGGGCGTTGACTCAAAGAATGATGGATTAAAAGCTAATGCTTCATTTAATGGAGATACTCTTATGTTAATATCATTTAATCCCCATACTTTATCATCTACAGTATTCTCAATTCCTAGAGATACTTATGTACCAATTGCATGTTTAAAGAATAATGATTCATCAAAGATAAATTCAAGTGCTGCTTATGGAACTAAATGTGTTATTGATACTGTACAAAATCTAACGGATATTAAAATAGATTACTATGTAAAAATTAATTTTAAGGGAGTTGTTGATTTAGTTAATGCTTTAGGTGGTGTTGATGTAACAGTTCCTGATGGTATTGACTTCTGTGAACAAAACTCTAATAGAAGTCATAAAGCAAAAGATCTACAATGTATTAAAAGTGGATACCAACATATGGATGGAGAAAAAGCTTTAGCATTTGCTAGACATAGAAAAACTCTTCCTGCCGGAGATTTCCAAAGAGTACAACATCAACAGTTAGTTGTTGAAGCTATAGCAAATTCAGCTAAAGGTTTAAAGAATATCAATGATTTCTATTCTGTCTTAGATGCTATATCAAGAAATATTGATACTAATATGACAACTAACGAAATGATGAATCTGTATAATGTTGGAAAACAAGTTGTATTTGGTGGAAATAATGGATCAATGATTAATATTCAAAAGACTTATCTAACAGGTTATGATTTAACGATGTATGTTAATAATTTAAGAAGTAATGTATATACTTTCCAATACTATGAACAATCACTCGAAGAGATCAAAGATGCCTTAAAGATAACTCTTGAGCAAAAAGATCCTACATTAACTAAGACATTTAATTTCTCAGTTAATGAACCATTTGAAGTACCAGTTGTTGGTAAAAAGTATTATACAGTTCAAAGAAATGAAGTAATACCATCATTTACTGGTAAGACTAGTGCTTATGTTAAGAGTTGGTGTGAAAGTAGACATATTACTGTTTATGAAAATTATATAACTGAAGGCATGGCTGGATTCAATAGTGAACTAGCTAATGGAACAGTAATAGGTCAAAGCGTTCAAAAAGGTAGACTTGTTAAGAATACTAATAGTATAACTATTAATGTAATAAAACAAAGCGAGACTCCAACAACTACTATTCCTAATGCTCCTAGTGAAGGAGAAGATACAACAGAGCCTACTACTGAAGTTAGTGAAGAACCAACTACAACTACTACTGTTAGTAGTGAAGAAGAATAAAAACCACATAATGTGGTTTTTTTAATTTACTTTATATTACAAAAATGCAATTTGAATTTCAACTATCCGTTTTTTTCGGACACTTCACTACTTCATATCTTAAATTGCTTTTAAAATCACTCCAAATGATTTCAAACAGTTACAATTTGTAACGCTTTAAGAAAATATATTACATATACGACCTATCTTCAAATTTAACTCTTTATAACTATTTAATTTCAATTTCATCAAATTTAATCAGTTTACTCTCTACATTTTCGTTATTAATCTTTGTTTGATTGCCTTTATAAATGGTTAATTTATCATTATCTATTTTACAATTCAATACTAAATAATAATCTTTTGATGTATAAACAATCACTTTATCATTATTTATGATTTCATACTTATTAATATTCTTTAAAGTATATAAATAATTTAAAGAAAAGATAATTAATAAAAGCAAAAAATAAAATGGTATAATCTTTAAAACAAAAAGAAAAATTTTTTTATTATTTAAATTATCATATATTTTATCACTTACTTTAACAAATCGCGAAAATATAAGAGGAACTATTATACAAATTACTTCAACAGGAATTAATAAAAGCATATTGATAAGGAATTGCCAACTTATTATGCTTATTCCTAAACTTAATACTAGAAAAAAATTTGAAGTTATAATAAGAAATATATTAAGTGGTAAATTGTAGAATTCAATTTTATTAACAAATAAATCGTATAATTGCTTATAACAATAAAACAACGAAAAAAAACATGATATCATAAGAATTGATAAACCAAAATCATATAAAAAACTTAGTTCTTCAGTATCAAATAACCCATAAGATATACCATAGTAATCAAAATACAATATTGAATATATATATTTAATAAACCTTAATACAAAAGACATAATTACACTAGCACCTGTTAATAAAGCCACTATCCATCCGTAATTTTTTTGCAAAAAAATAAATATTTCCTTATTCATCTTTCTTCACCTACAATCTATATCTACTAAATGTCCCAATTGTCATCTAGATAAATATTATCCTACAACAAATCTAAATACTTCTCAAGCATTTCAACTTCTAACTTAGTAACTAATTTAACAAAATCTGTATAATTACCAGTTGTATGTGCAGTATCTAATGCTTCATAATACTTTAATCTTGATTCTTTCTTTATAACTATAGGATTATAACCACTATTCATTAAATCCAAATTCATAAGTAATCTTGAAGTTCTTCCATTGCCATCAACAAATGGGTGTATTTTTACCAACTCGCCATGTAATAAAGCTGCTCTGATTATAGGATGATATTCTTTCCATGTATTATATGTTAAAATTAATCTTTCCATCAATTCAGGTACTTTTAAATAATCTGGTGGAACATGTGTTGCTCCTTTTATAGATACGTTTTCTTTTCTATATCTTCCAGCATTAACATTATCGATATCTTTTAATATTAATTGATGAATATTTCTAATGTTCCACTCACTAATTGGTTCATTAGTTTTAACCAAATCATCTAAAAATAAAATCGCTTTTTCATGATTTATAGCTTCTAAATGCTCTTTGATAGATTTCCCACCAACAGTTATTCCTTCTAAAACAACTTGCGTCTCTCTTAATGTTAAAGTATTACCCTCAATTCCATTACTATTATAAGTCCACTCTAAATTAATAGAATCTCTTAAAGATTTTAAAGTTTTTTTAGGAATCGGTCTTTTACTATCTAATTTTTTTTTTAAACAATCTACTTCATTAAAATAATCATTATCTAAATTAATAATAAAATTATTATCTTCCGGTTTAATAACTCTTTTATCAACAGGTTTCTCTGCATCAATAGGAATACTCCAACTATTTCCAACTTTAATTGCTCCTTCAATTCTACCTTCAAGTAATAATTGTCTAATTCTACGTTCACTTATATTCCATTTTTTTACAGCTTCATTAGTTGTCATAAACTCCATTTAATCACCTCTTAATATATTATACCGATGTCGGTAGAATATGTCAAATATAAAAGAAGATTATTAAATAATCTTCTTATCGTATTAACAATTCTTGATTAACACTTATTAAATTGTTAGTAAGTTTATTAAGCTTCTTTATATCATCTACTGAAACATTGTATGTTTTAGCTATACTATATAAAGTATCTCCTGATTTTACTTTATGTATTATTTGATTAGGTATTTTTAACTTTTGTCCTATAGATAATAAATCACTAGATAAATTGTTCATATCTTTTATCTTATTAACACTCGTATTAAACTTTTTAGCTATTCCATAAAGAGTATCACCGGATACTCTTTTTATGTATTATTTTATAGTATATCCTTCATATTTTGAACGCATATCATTTAGGAAGTTTACTATATTATCATTTGATTCTAGCCCTTCTAATATTTGAGCAATTCTACTTAACATACTCTTCGTAAAAGTTGATCTTAATGCATCTTCATAATCATATTTATCTTCAAAGTCACTTCTATTAATAGAATTATTTTTATGAAGCGCCCACATTTGTATTAAGCAAAATAGGTTTGAATCATTTTTAATATCATTAGCCTCTATGCTCCAAAATTTTTCTCCTTTATTAACAATTTTATCAATTATTTGATTTATAACGATTTCATATAATTCATCAAAGATTGGGTAATCGTCATTCTCAAATCTAAATAAATCTTTACTTACAATTCCTTGATTCATCAAGTATCTTTTTAATCCATCACTTTTACCAAATAAATAAAATTTCTCATATCTTTCAAAATCCGGAATAATTGATTTTATAGCAAGAAGATTTTTAGCTTCTATAGAATACTCTAATAAATCTCTTTTCTCTTTTTGTTCTTCAGATAATACTTCATTATATTTAACTCTTGATGCAATCTGTATTGGATTTGGTATTCTATATCTTAACGCTTCAAATACTTTAATTGGATTATTAATATCAAAAGGATTGTCTTTATGATAGTTTAAAAGATCTATGTACCAGAAACCAGTTTCTTCATCATAAAACAAGTTTTTATTCTTTTTTTCATATCCCATATCATATAGTTGACAACCATCACTAATTAGTTTTTTATAGTGTTCAAAGGGTATATTATAGACAAATTCTAAATCAAAAATCATTTTATCATATGAAACACCGTACTCACTCATAGATGCACAATTGATACCTTTACACTTTTCCTGTAATACGTAACAAACATCTCTATCTTCCTCAATAGTTCTTTTCATTGCAAGATGCTTAGGAGTATTAACACCATTTTGAATTTTTTGATTAACACCTTCCATGACAACTTCTTCATTTTCACGTGAACGATAATTATCTTTTACATATTTTAATAGTGCTGTATATCTTACTAAAATGACATCACCAAAGTCAAAACATTGACTTCCTCCATCACTTATATCTTTCATATTCTTAGATTGTTCAATTGCATCATTTATATCTATCATATTATTCCCACCTTTATCCTATTTTAGCATACTTTTGATTATTTAATATAATTTATATTCCATAAAAAGTTAATCCCCCGATTTAACTGTATAGAAGTCTCCACTTATCTTTAATACTTGATTAACACTTAAGTTAGGACTTGTTAAACCATTAATATCTATAAGTGTTTTAACGTTCGTATTGAACTTCTTTGCTATACCATATAAAGTATCACCTTTTTTAACAACATATTCATCCCCAACTTGAACACCTTTATAATCAAGTACTGCTTCTACTACATCTAAAGCATAATCTTGATAATTATTCTTTAATCTAAGAGCATCATTAGTATTATCTAAGAATCCATATTCAACTATAACAGATTCTAAAGGATTAGTATCTCTTAATATAAAATAATAATCCTTATTAGGATTAGTAGAAAGAGATTTTTGATAACTCTTTCTTATCTTAGCTCCAGAAGAAGAAAGATTATCTAGAATCTCATTAGCTAACTTATTGTTATTTCTAAGAGAATAAATTACTTCAGCACCTTCCCCACCAGGCGATAGTCGATGTGTAACAATTTAACTATTTATTTAACAAGTTCGTTAAATACTTGTCTATATTTTCTTTATTTTTATTAATTTCATTATTTAATTCTTTTGAATCTTCTTTTATTTTTTCAATTATATCATTATATTTGTCAACAATGTGATTGTTTATATCCATATACAGGTATTGTACATATTTACTTAAATATTCTGAATTCAGTTTATTTATATCCATTTTAGCAAAGTTCAAAAGCCAACCTAATGCTAAACAAATCAAATCTATATGGTCTTTTTCATCATTACATAAATATTTTAAACAACAATATAATAGTATTCTTAAAAAATCAGATATTAAATAGAAAAATGCTACAAATAAGTCTTCATCGTTATTTCTATTTACCTCAATCATCATACTTACTGCAACAGAACTATGTGTATATAAACATAATTTTTCATAAGTTTCATCTAATAACATGCTTATTTCTTCATCTGTAAAATCCCCATAAATAAAAGAATTTATTTCTTTAATTTTTAATTTAAAGTTATTCACTACATTAGTGGGTCTAGTATTAACTGTTTTTCCACATTTTTCTATATTTTTAAAATCTTCATAAGTTTCTGAGGGATCAAAATATATCATCATAGCCATCATGGTTTTTTCCATACTTGATCTCATCAATGTTGCTGAATCTACTATTTCTCCATTTTTTAATAATTTATCTACACTCTGGAGTGTGTTACTAGATTGCTGCAACAAATTTGTTGTTTCTACACAAACTTTATTATTGGTATCCAATAATTTAAGATATTTTTTTATATATCTTGCTAAAGGTCTAGTTGCTTCCTTAATTACTAAATTTTGTAATAATTCTATACCTGATTCTTCCATTTTACCTCCTGAATTTATGCCATTTAAAGTAATTTGTATAAGTAGTTTATCAATTTTTATGTACACCTTGTCGCAACTTGCGACAAAGTCTTTAATTATTTAATATACTAAATTTATAGATGATTTCTACATTTCTATCCTTATCAATAATAATTTTGTCTATTAAAGCCTGTAAAAGTTCTCTTGAAGGATT
>CAZKFB010000046.1:0-8121 GCA_964551965.1 uncultured Muribaculaceae bacterium | reverse complement strand
GGTGAAGAAGATGATTCTCATTTAGGAGATTTCATTAAGGATGAATCAAGTTTATCTCCTGAAGAATATGCTACAAATGAAATACTAAAAGAAGAAATTAAATCTGTACTTTCTACACTTCAACCAAGAGAACAACAAGTATTGGAACTTCGTTTTGGTTTAATCGATGGAACAAGTTATACTCTTGAAGAAGTTGGTAAGAGATTCAATGTAACTCGTGAACGTATTAGACAAATCGAAGCTAAAGCATTAAGAAAATTACGTCATCCATCTCGTGCAAAAAAATTAAAAGACTTTATGGTTGATTAAAACAAGAATTAATTATTCTTGTTTTTAATATATGGAGGCAAAATGATAAGTAATAGATTAAAATCATTAGTAAAATATGTCGATAAAAATGATAAGATTATTGATATTGGTTGTGATCATGCTTTATTGGATATATATTTAATAAAAAATAAAATAATAGATAATATTATTGTATCTGATGTTCATCCATCAGCTTTAAATGCTGGAATTGAAAATATAAAAAAATATAAATTAGAAAATAAGATAGATACCCGATTAGGAGATGGGTTAAAGGCATTAAAAGAAAAAGATGCCGTTGATACCATATTAATATCAGGAATGGGAACAAATACAATTAAAACAATTCTAGATAAAGATAAACTAGGAAGTATAAATAAATTAATTATTCAATCAAATAACGATCACGAATTATTAAGAAAATATATTGTAGAATTAGGTTATATGATCGAAGCCGAAGAATATTTTGTAGATCACAAGAAAAGTTATATAAATATTATATTTAAAAAAGGCGAAAAGAAATATTCCAATATCGAATTACGATATGGTCCTTATCTTTTACATGATTATTATTATCTTAAATTTGAGTTAGATAAATGTAATAAGATATTAAATCTCATTCCTAATATGAAGTTTAGATATCGTTTTAAACTAAAGCGCGAGATAAAATTAATTAATAAATTGATAGATAGATTGGATTAATATATAGTGAAAAAGTAATCTCTTTTTGCTATAATTTAATGAGTGGTGATTTTATGGATTTAAATCATATAAGAAATTTTAGTATTATTGCACATATCGATCATGGTAAAAGTACGCTTGCAGATCGTATTCTTGAACTTACTGGTGCAGTAGATAAGCATGATATGAAAAATCAGTTATTAGATAACATGGATCTTGAAAGAGAACGTGGTATTACAATAAAACTAAATGCTGTTGAGTTAAATTATAAGTACAACAATGAAGATTATATTCTTCATCTTATAGATACTCCCGGACATGTCGATTTTTCTTATGAAGTTTCAAGAAGTTTAGCTGCTTGTGAAGGGGCAATTCTGCTTGTTGATGCAGCTCAAGGAATTGAAGCTCAAACATTAGCTAATCTTTATTTAGCAATAAATAATGATTTAACAATAATTCCTGTAATTAATAAAATAGATTTACCTAATGCTGATGTTCCTAAGATAATTGATGAGTTAGTTAATGTATTAGGATTTAAAAAAGAAGAAATTTTATTATGTAGTGGGAAAACTGGAGTTGGAATAAAAGAATTGCTTGATGCTATAATTGAAAGAATTAATCCACCTCAAACTACAGAAATAAAAACAAAAGCATTGGTATTTGATTCTTACTTTGATCCATATCGTGGAGTTATAGCATCCGTTTGTGTTAAATCAGGTTCCATTAAAAAAAATGATATTATTAAATTTATGTCGACAGGTAAAGAATATGAAGTTATAGAATTAGGAGTAAATACTCCAAAACCAAAAGAATTAAAAGAACTTTCAACCGGTGTTGTAGGTTGGATTAATGCATCAATTAAGACAATTGATGAATCATGTGTTGGGGATACTATAACTACTAAGAGTAATGAAGCTGATAAGCCACTAGCTGGATATCAACCAATGAAACCAATGGTTTATTCAGGATTATTCCCAATTGAACCAAATAAATTTGAAGCACTAAAAGAAGCGTTAGAAAAACTAAAATTAAATGATGCTGCTCTAACATTTGAGCCAGAAACTAGTGAAGCTTTAGGCTTCGGTTTTAGATGTGGATTTTTAGGACTTTTACATATGGAAATAATAGAAGAGAGAATAGCAAGAGAATTCAATATCGATATTATTCCTACTAGTCCTTCGGTTATCTATGAAGTAACTCTAACTAACGGAGACATTGTTACTGTAGATTCTCCATCTAAAATGCCAGACAGAGCCAATATTAAAGAGATTAAAGAACCATTTATTACAACTAGTATCTTTGTCCCATCAGAATATATTGGCGCCATTATGGAACTATGTCAAGATAAGCGCGGAATATATAAGAGCATGGACTATATTAATGATACAAGAGTAAATATTCATTATGATTTACCATTATCAGAAATTGTATATGATTTCTTTGATCGATTAAAATCTAGTACTAAAGGTTATGCTTCATTTGATTATGAAGTGTGTGGCAATATTGCACAAGATTTAGTTAAAATGGATATCCTAATTAATGGGGAAATTGTCGATGCCTTAAGTTTAATCGTTCATAAAGATTTTGCTTATCAAAGAGGCAAGAAAATTGTCGAGAATTTAAAAAGCATAATACCAAGACAATTATTTCAAGTGCCAATTCAAGCTAGTATTGGCTCTAAAGTTATTGCTCGTGAGAATATTAGTCAAATGCGCAAAAATGTATTAGCTAAGTGTTATGGTGGAGATATCTCGCGTAAAAGAAAATTACTAGAAAAACAAAAAGAAGGTAAGAAGCGAATGAAAATGGTAGGTTCAGTAGAAATACCACCTGAAGCTTTCTTAACGGTCTTAAAAACAGAAAAATAATATATTTTGGAGGTACTTATGGGGGTTTTAAAAATAAGTGTCAATGATATTGTTGATTATATATCACTAACATACGATTATTGGGAGAACGCCATGGATACTAATTGTTATGCTTTTGCATTAGGATTAGATATTCCGGAAGATGAAATAGTAAAAAATGCTTATCAATTAGGAGTAATTGGGGCAACACTCAATGATATCGATTTAAAGAGTCTGTCTAAAATGACTTATGAAGAGAGATTAGCACTAGATCTAAATAGTATGCAAATACCTTTTAGAGAATGTGATCCTTTAGAAAAACTTAAATTCGAGCAATATAAAATTGCTATGTTTGCAAACTATTCCATTAAAAACGATTTTCACTTTATGAGGCAAGATCCTGATGGTATATGGTGGCAAAAGTGGGGTGGCCTAATAAGTTATCCAATAAATAAAGATAACGATAAAAAAATAATAACTGACCCTAGAACATGTAATATTGGTGATTATCAGTATATTAAAACTTATGCATTAACTAATAGAAATCTTTTATAAAAACAATTTATATTGTTTTTTTATTTGAATTATTATAAAATTTACTTATAAGGTGATATTATGGAGTCGGTTTATATTCATATACCTTTTTGTAAACACATTTGTTCTTATTGTGATTTTTCAAAAGTGCTTCATATAGATACTTTTGTTGAAGATTATTTAGAAAGTTTGCAAAAAGAAATTGAAAATAGTTATGATGGTGAACGCATTAAAACTATGTATATTGGGGGTGGCACACCTTCATGTCTAACTAAAAAAGAAAGAGTAAAACTGTTTCGTATACTAAGTATATTTAATCGTACACCTGATTGTGAGTATACTTTTGAATGTAATCCTGATGATATTAATGAAGAATTACTTGATGATATTGTTGCTGGCGGGGTAAATAGAATTAGCATAGGTATTGAATCATTTGATGATGAAAATCTAAAAACACTAGAGAGAAATGTATCATTTAAAGATATGGAGAATAAAATTAAAATGATTAAATTAAGAGGAATTGATAATATCAATCTTGATTTAATGTATGCTATACCAAAAGAAAAACTATCGACAGTAAAAAAAGATTTAATTAAGTTAATTAAATTAGAACCAACTCATATATCCACATATTCTCTTATACTTGAAGGACATACTAAATTACAAATAGAAGGTGCTTCATACATAAGTGAAGACTTAGATCGCAAGATGTATGATAGTATATGCAATATAATGAAGCAAAATGGATTTAACCACTATGAAGTAAGTAATTTTGCACTTCCTGGATATGAATCTATTCATAATTTAAATTACTGGGATAATGGAGAATACTATGGTTTTGGATTAGGAGCTTCCGGAAATAAAGATGGATTCAGATATACCAATACTAGAAATATCCATGAATATATTGCTGGGAATTATCGTGAGACAGAAAATCTAACCACATATAAAGAACAAATGGATAATGAAGTTATGCTTGGCTTAAGAAAAATGCAAGGCATAAATGTCTTAAATTTCTATGATAAATATGGAAAGAGCATTCAAGATGTTTATCCAGTAAAAGAATTAATAGAATCTAAAGACTTAATATATAAAAACGGATATCTTTATATACCTAAAAATAAGATATATGTTATGAATGAAATATTAATTAAGTTATTATAGTATTGAAAAATTTGCTAGTATTTGCTAGAATTTATATAAGATAGAAGGGTAATATAATGAAAAAAAAGATAAGTTTATTGATAATATCAATATTTGCTTTATTTATAGGGGTTAATAAGGTTGATGCAGCAGAACTATCATATGCGTCAGATTTAAAAAGAAATGGAAATACAACAGAAATTGGAATTAATTTATTCGTTCATGAAGGTGAACATATAACACAAGCTAAATTTTCATGTAGTACAGATAATGCTGATGTAAAATGTGAATTCAAGAAAAACGATAATTATAAAGGCGCCACAATACTATTTGATAGTAATATGATAAGCACTGTATCAGAAGAAGGCCTTCCTAGTGGAGAAAATACAGTAGTTAAATTAGTTTTAACTAATAATTCTAATAAAGATGTATCTGTTAAAGTTTCATTGGATGGATCTACATATTCACCAAATGAAAGCCAAAAACTTTATAGTATAAGCGTAGATGGTAAGCAAAGTAGCAATCCTAAAGCTTCCGATATTCATTTCAGTCAAGGAACAATGGCTCCAGCATTTAATCCCGACGTAACTGAATATACAGTTTATAATATTCAAGATACTATTAATTCTATAAATGCTTTTTATACTTGCCAAGAAGAATGTTCTGATAAAGGATGGTCTGGTGGAAAAGCTGTAAATGGATCAAAAATAACATTAAATCAAGGGGAAAACAAAGTTTCTATTGAACTTGAAAGTGCTGATGGTCAGAATAAACAAACATATAACTTTACGATCATTCGTGGATCAACACAGTTTAATAGTTCTAAACTAGGTTCTCTTGAAGTAGGCGATTATATCTTGACTCCAGCATTCTCAAAAGATGTAACAGAATATTCAGTAAATATTCCAAATAAAATTACTTCACTTGAAAATGTTCTTAAATTTGCTGCTGAAGATTCAAATGCTAATGTTGCTGCTGATAAATATGATAACTTAGTAGTTGGAGAAAATGTTATCAAGATAACTGTTGATAGTGTGAATTCCGATAGTACAACTACATATACTTTAAAAGTTAATAGAATGACTTTAGAAAGTATTGAAGTAACTAATTTTAAAAATGGAGTTGTCTCATATCTTGATGGTGAAGGTGTAAAACAAGAATTACCTGAAGAAGAATTTAAAATGCAATATCCTGACGATTATATTAAAATAATTGATGGAACATATAAATTCAATGATGATGGCGAAAGAGTTTCTGAAAAAAATGATCAACAAGATAATAAAGACGATAAAGAAGAACCAAAGAAGAAAAAAGATAATAAAGTATTCTTAATCGTTGGTCTAGTGGTAGTTGGTTTAATAATTATCGGTGTATCAGGTTTCTTAATATTTAAGAAAAAACCTACTGATAAAGACAAAAAGAAAAAGAATAAATCAAAAACTGATGAAGAACTTTCGGAAAATGATTCAGATGAAGAATCAAACAAAGAAAACAAAGAAGATCAAGAAGACGAAGAAATTGACGAAACAGGAATAGAAGAATCAGCTATTAGATTAACTAAAGTAAAACCACATAACGAAGATGATACTGTTGATATTGATGAAGCATTATCTGATTTAATGAGTACGAAGCAATATAATTTAGATGAACTTACAAAAAAAGAAGAAGACTAATTAATCTTCTTCTTTTAATGTTAACACATTTTGTTTTTCAATTTCTAATGTAGTGCCTTCTGGAGCGCTTAATTTAGCATTTTCAGGAACTATAATAGTCAAATTATTAGATTTTTCAATAGAAACTAAAACATTACTATTATTTGAACTTATAATTAGATTATTAATTGTTATTGCAATATCACTGCCATTATTTATATATTCATAGTACATCGTTTCTGTAACTTTACTAAGTTGCATAATTATATCCCCGCTACCCGAAGTACTACAAATTCTTGAAATCTTTAGATCAGGAGTTCTTACATTATAGATATATTTATAGAAATCAGTATACTCAGAAGAAATTGTTACGGAAGCAGCAGTTATTGTATGATTCTTTAATTGCTCTGCAAAAGTTAAACTGCTATTAATATCAAGTAATTTAATAGTTAAATCAATGTTAGATAAATCATTTTTATTTAAGTATTCAAATAATCCTTTAATATTAGCTTCTTCATTGATAGATATTTCCAATTTTTCTAATCCATCGATACAAGATAAAGTATTAAAATTGAATTCATCAGTTGGCATAGAAATAGTTAATTCTTTAATATCTATGTCTTCTAATTTCTCAAAGTTAAACAATCCTGGATTATTTAAAGTAAATCTATTAAAATCATTACCATACATTTCTATTAGATCTCTATAAGTTTTAGCATTAAATCCATCTCTAATTTTTTCGTTTACTATCATAGTATCTGAAGAATCTATATAATAAGCTAGAAGATCATCAGACTTATATTCGTTGCCAGGATTTCTTCCTTGATCCTTACCACAACCACTAAGAGCAAGAGTAGGAATTAAAAATCCCAATGCACCATAAATCTTAAAATTCTTTAAATTTGCCATTCAAATTCACCTCAATATTGATTGATATAATATCATAAAAGTGATTAGCAGTCAATTAATACATAAAAATACCATAATTTAAGAAAAATAAGTCTTGCACTAAACTGTTAATTGTATTATAATACTATTGAAATTGAGAGGAGGGAAGCAATAATGACTACCGTTGAAGTTAAAAATGGCGATGTAAATAGCGCTTTAAAAAGATTAAAAGTAAAAGTAGCTAAAAGTGGTGTCCCTTCTGAACTAAAAAAACACAAACACTACGACAAACCAGGAGTAAGAAGACGTGAGGAAAAGAAAGAAATGATCAAGAACTCACATAGAAGAAATAAGAGAAGAGGTAACTAATCTCTTTTTTAATTAGAAAGATGTGATTATATGTTTGATAAGGTAAAAAAAGATTTAATTGAAGCTATGAAAAGTCAAGATAAATTTAAACTTGATTGCATAAGAATGCTTAAGAGTGCAATTCAAAACGAAACTATAAGCGCTATGCATGATTTATCTGATGACGAAGTAATTGCTGTTATTAAAAGAGAAGTAAAGAAACGCGCTTCATCTATTGAAGAATATAAGAAATATAATAAGATGGAAGTTGTTGAATCACTAGAGAAAGAAATCGAAATCTTAAGTGAATACTTACCTGAAGAGATGAGCGATGAAGAATTAACTAAAATCATTGATGAGACAATAACTGAATTAAATGCATCAACAATTAAAGATATGGGTAATGTAATTAAAACTGTTGGATCAAAAGTTGGTGCAAGAGCTGATATGTCAAAAGTATCAAAGATTGTTAAAGAAAAATTAAATTAACACCTGATTGGTGTTTTTTTATAATCGATTATCATATCATTTAATGGTGATATCATGATTGATATATTAAAATCTTACCTAAATAATGAAGATTTCTATATTATAATTAATAAAGGCGGATTGCTAATAAATAATTTTAATAAAATAATTACTTTAGATGATAGTAAACTTATAATATTAATTCAAGATAAAAAATATATATTTCAAGGCAAAAATTTTAAAATAAAAAAAAG
>CAZKFB010000045.1:0-8653 GCA_964551965.1 uncultured Muribaculaceae bacterium | reverse complement strand
TAAATAAGTCATTTAAATAATCCATATATACCCCTAATTGTATTTATTCATTAAAATATCAATTTTATCAAAATCATAATTTTCTATTATTTCAAAAACTTCTCTTTCAACATTTTTAATTGTATCCATATCAGCTTTAGAAAATTTTCCCAATACATAATCTTTAGTATCTATATCTTTATTATTAGATATACCCACTTTAATTCTACAGAATTCTTGGGTATTTAAAGATTTAATAATGTCTTTAATACCATTATGGCCGCCAGCCGAAGAATTAACTTTAATTCTTATTTTGCCTACCGGTAAATCTAAATCATCATGAATTACAATTATATCTTTGTTTGTTACTTTATAATATTTAACAAAGGAACTAACTACTCCTCCAGACAAGTTCATATATGATAAAGGTTTAACAAATATATATTTTTCTCCATTAATATTCTTTTCAATATATAGTCCATTAAATTTCTTTGCCCATTTATTCTCTCCAATATAGTCATCAAGCATGATAAAACCTATATTATGTCTAGTATTTGCATATTCACTACCAGGATTACCTAATCCAAATATTAATTTCATATAATCACTTCCTAAACAAATCTTTATAAGTTGTTAATCCATCTAAATAGACAGGAGAATCTATTGTAACATAATCTTTACCATAATAGATAGACTCAATTAAAAAAAGATTAGCATTAGTATTCTTCTTACTATATATAGGTACTATTCTTTTAACTCCAAAATGATAATTACCTAGAGATTTAATAACATCAACAAGTCTCTCTGTTCTATGAACTAAATATAAATATCCTTGAGTTTCTAACAATTTAGAAGATACTCTAACTATATCATCTATATTAATTTTAATTTCATGTCTTGCAATTGCTTTTGTCTCATTATCATTAATATAATTAGTCTCATTTACTTTAAAATATGGAGGATTACAAGTAATAATATTAAATCTATTGTTCTTAAATATATCAGGTAAGTTATTAACATCTTCATTTAGAAATTCAATATTATCTATTTTGTTAAATTCAATTGATTTAATACCTAAATCATAGACATCTTCTTGTATTTCTACTCCCGTAATATGTATTTTATTACCAAATTTTTTAGATAATATCATTGGTATAGGTGCATTGCCACTACAAAGATCAAGTATTTCTTTCTGACCACTTTTTAAATCAACAAATTCAGCAAGCAATACAGAATCTAAAGAAAATTTAAAGTAATCAGAATTTTGATATATCATATAACCATAATCATATAAATCATTCAACTCGATCGAGTTCGTACTCATATTTTTCTTCTCCAATTAAAACTGTATATTTCATATTTAGCACATCTAAACTAACAACTTTACCTTCTCCATCTTTGCATTTAACTTTTTCTCCAATTTTAGGTAACAATTTACGATGTTCTTCATATACTTCATCTTCATAAGTTAAACAACATAAAAGTCTTCCGCAAGATCCATTAATCTTCGTAGGATTAAGAGCAATATTTTGATTCTTTGCCATATTAATAGAAATAGTATCTATACCTTTTAAAAACGCACTACAACAAAGAGGTCTTCCACAAGGACCAATACCACCTATCTCTTTAGATTTATCTCTTACACCCATTTGATGTAATTCAATTCTTGTCTTATATTTAAATGCTAAATCTTTAACTAAATCTCTAAAATCTATTCTTTCATCAGCAACAAAGTTAAAAATTAATTGTTTTCTATCTAAAGTAAAACTAGCATCCATTATTCTCATATCCAAACCTAAAGATTTTGCTTCTTCTCTAGCATAAATTACAGCTTCTTGAGCTGTTTTTAAATTAGCCATATAGTTATTATAATCTTTCTTGGTAGAAATTCTAATAACATTCTTCATCTTATTCTTATCAACATATTTTACTTCTTCTATAGATGGTTCAACTACTTTAGCAAATTGTTCGCCTTTTTCTGTATCAACGACGACAGTTAAACCTTTCTTTAATTCCATATCTTCATATTTAAAATAATAAGATTTACCAGCATCTTTAAATCTAACACTACAAATACTCATAAGTCACCTACTCCCACATAATAAATAATCTATTAAACATCAATTCTTTATTTAAATTAAATTGAGAATCTTCTATTATATTATCTAATAATCTAATTCTATTTACAATTGTTTTTAAATCTTTAGAATCAATTGCTTCTAAGATATTTTTTACATAATCAACATTAGAATACTTATCACTCAAAATTGATTCATATTTTATAGTATACATTTTTTTAAGTAAATTCAAGATTAAATCTATCTGATATCTCTCTAAATCAGCATAATTCTTTGATTCTAGCATGAGTAAATAAGTTGGATAATCATTTAATTTTTTCACTAGATCAAAAGTCATATCGAATACTTCAGCATATTCACTTTCACTTATTTCCAGTAAATCTAATAAAGATTCACTTCCAAATCGATAATTATATATTTCACATCTACTTCTAATAGTAGGTAATATACCTTGAAGTTTTTCTGTAATAAAGAAACCAATTATATTAGTTTCAGGTTCCTCTAAGAACTTAAGTAACTTATTAGCCGAAGAAACATTTAGTTTATCAGCTTCTCTAACTACATAAGTAGAATATTTATTAATTAAAGGTTTTGTAGAAAAAGAATCAATTATATTTGCAACAGCATCGACTTTAATCTCTTTACCTTCAGGACTAACGATAATAACGTCAGGATTTGTATTCTTATCTATCGTATTACAAATATTACAATCATCTTTTCCACCATTATTACAATTAATAATTTTAATTATATCTATAACATCTTGGTAGCATCTTTCAATGTTGTTCGTAACAAGCAAAAAAGCATGAGAGTTATTTTTCTCATGAAATGTATTTATAATTATTTGTTTAACTTCTGATGCATCCATATAATCACCTATAATATTTTAAAACTAAGATTATATACATTATTAATCCAGGAAAACCTAAAATAGAACAGACACCAATGCTAAATATATTCATTGGTACCATTATTCCAATTTTATTTAGTATTAAATTGATTGAATATAAAGTAATTGTTGATAGCACAATATTTTTTAACAATTGTTTTATTAACTTCATATTATCACCAATAAATTATATTAATTAATACTTAATCTATGAAATCTCTTTTCTATCTAACAATGCTCTATCTAATGTAATTGAATCTAAATAATCTATTTCTACTCCCATAGGAATTCCATAAGATAATCTAGAAACTTTAATTTTCTTCTTCTCAAATATTTTCTTTATATATAGAGTTGTCGTCTCTCCTTCAATTGAAGGTTTTAGAGCTAAAATTATTTCAGCATCTTTCTCATTATCTTTTATTCTAGATTCTAATGAAGCAATATTAATATCATCAGGATATATTCCATCTATAGGTGAAATAAGTCCGTCTAAGACATGATATCGGCCATTGAACGATCCACTTTTTTCAAACATAAATACACTTTTATAATCTTCAACTACACATATAACATTTGGATTTCTATTAGAATCATCACATATTGAACATATTTCCTTATCAGTTAAATGTCCACATATCTTACACTTTTTTATCTTACTTTTGCATTCTTTAATTGAAGTAACAAAGTTATCTATATCTTCTTCCGATAAATCTAACATAGAAAGCGCATATCTTTCTGCACTCTTCTCTCCAATGCCTGGTAGTTTCTTAAATGAGTTAATTGCATTTCTTAATACTTCAGGATATAACATATTACATTAAGCCGCCAAATTGTTTAGCATATACTCCCATTTTATCTTCAGTGTCTTTATCTACTTTTGAGAAAGCATCATTCATAGCAATTTTTATCATGTCTTCTAATATTTCAACATCTTCTTCATCTAAAGATGTCTTTTTAATCTTAATTGATTTTATCTTCTTAGTTCCATAAACAACAACATCGACAAATTCACTTGTACCTTCATAAGTTGAACTTTCAATTTCTTGTTGTTTCTTTTCCATATCTTTCTTCATTTTTTGTGCTTGTTGCATTAAAGCATTCATATTCATAAATCATCTCTCCTTATTTAACATTTATTAAATCACTGCCGAAAGTTTCTTCAGCTAATCTTAATGAATTACTATCATTACTAATATATTCACTTTCATCTAATAATTCATATTTCTTATTTTTATCATAAGTACTCATATAATTATCCCAATCTTTTTTGGAAATATATATCATCTTATAATTTGTAGAACTATAACTATTAAAAGAAACTTCTATATCATACAATTTAGAGTTAATAACCATTTTTACACTTTCTGAATTAGTTACAAATAATACATAATTTTCCGAAACTACTTGAGGCATAACTCCTTTAGTTAATACCAAAAATTCTTTTATATTTTCATCAGTAATGTGTTTAATATAATTGCTCCACAAACTAGAAAACTTAATCTTTTCATTTTTATTACAATTGACAAAAGAATTATTAATTCTTATGTTTATAAAATCATCACAAATCTTATATATCTGAGTATTTTTTGATTCATCAATCATCTCATTTACGTCAATTTTTGTGTCAAGTGAGATTATTTCCCGGGAAATAATTTGATTTATTTCACGACTTGTTATTTGATTTGAATCATCATTTATAAAATTGATTAATTCTAGTTCTAACATTAAGTATCCATTCGAGTTAGCATTTAGTTTGCTAAGTAATGAATTTAGTGAATCTATTATTTTTTTTAATTGGTTAAAAGCATTAGTACTAATGTTCTTCTTTTTCATATCGATTGCTTTGTTAATAAAATTATCAAGAATCTTATCAATCAATATTTTAACATCAATACCTGTCTCTTTAATTTCATTTATCTTAGATACTAAACTGTCTATTTCATTTTTTAATATAGAAGTATAAATACTATCTATTTCATCTTTTGTAACTGTACCATAATTATTCTTTATTATATCCATATTAACTGTATCAGAGACTTTAGATAATTGATCCAGTATACTTAAGGCATCACGCATACAGCCATCAGATAGATAAGCAACTTCATTTAATGCATCTTCCTCATATTTTATTTCTTCTTTATCACAAATATTTTTTAGATTATTGAAGATTAAATTCTTATCAATTCTTTGAAAATCAAATCGTTGGCATCTAGATAAAACAGTAATCGGAACCTTTTGAATATCCGTTGTAGCTAAGATAAATATTACATTGTGAGGGGGTTCCTCTAAAGTCTTAAGGAACGCATTCCACGCTGACTGAGTAAGCATATGAACCTCATCTATAATATATATTTTATATTTACTATTTGATGGAGCTATGCCAACATTTTCTACTATATTTCTAATATCATCTACACTGTTGTTACTTGCTGCATCCATTTCGATAATATCTGGACTTGTATTAAAATCCATACAATTCTGACATTTGCCACAACATATGCCATCTTTAGCATCTAAGCAATTAAGTGTACGAGCAAATATTTTAGCTGTACTTGTTTTACCTGTACCACGAGGGCCCGTAAATATATAAGCATGAGCTATCTTATCGTTAATAATAGAATTTTTAAGTATATTTTTAACATGATTTTGTCCAACTAATTCATCAAAGTTAACTGGACGATATTTACGATATAAAACCTTGTAATCCATATTATTCACCTGATTTAATTATACCATAACAAAGGCACTATCTGTTACAATTAACTCTAAAAAAATTAGATAATTTATCTTTATAATTTGAAATCTCTTGTTGAAAACTTTTATCTTCATATATATTGAACATTGTCTTATCAGATGAATGTTTATAATCATCTTTACTAATTAAGTAATATACCTTATTTATTCGTGATTCCTTTATGATTTCCTTGCACATAGCACAAGGTTCCAAAGTAACATATAAATCACATTGATCAAGTCTCCAATCGCCTAATTTGTTGGCTGCTTCACGTATTGCCAATACTTCTGCATGAGCTGTTACATCTTTAGACAATAAACGATTATTATGTCCTCTACCTACAATTTCATTGTTGAAAACTAAGACAGATCCGATCGGTATATCGCCATTTGATTCAGCAATTCGTGCTTCTTCCATACATTCGATAAAATATTTATTCATAATTACACCTCATAAAAAAAGCGCACATAATTAGAGGCTATTTTGGCTGCTATCTTCCGATCCTGACCAGTTCATAACATAACTATTGCGCAATACAATTATAACATATTTTGTTTAAAAATCCATAGATATTCGTAATTGATCAGTAATTTATCAGAATATAATCAGTTATTAATCAATATTTTATCAAAAACTAATATATACTCTCTATAATAAGTATTTATTTAATCATTATCGATATGTTTCACGTGAAACATACGTTTTTCATTAACATTATATGATTTTATTACTATGTTTCACGTGGAACATTAAATTATTCATTGAAGATACTGGTGATTTTTATATGTTTCACGTGAAACATATAAAAAACTATAATTAATATGTAATGTCTAATTAAATAAAAAAATTTTATTAAATGATATAGCTATCTACTGATTATTTCATGTAATAAAAATGTCAATGTTTCACGTGAAACATAGATATTAATTATCCTATGTAAAAATACATATAATTTATTATATTAAAGTAGTATATATAGCTTTTAATAATTAATTTATATTCAAATCGTCAATGTATGTTTCACGTGAAACATACATTTTGAAATATATAATAGGGTCAACCAAAAACCAATGTTTCACGTGAAACATTGGTTATCATATATCACATTATATTATGTTTGTTATAATTTGTTATTAATATTTCGATATTAAGAAGCTAATACTATTTAACAAAATACTTATTAACATTATATTAATATCAATATATTATTCTTCAACTTGATCAGTAGGGGAGTCTTCGGTTTCTTCATCAGATTCTTCAACTTTATCTACAACACTGATTGTTGAAACTTTTTGTTCTTCTTTTAGGTTAATTAACTTAACTCCTTGAGTAACACGACCTAATTGAGAAATTGATTCGATAGGTAATCTGATTAACATACCAGTTTCAGTTATAATCATAAGATCTTTATCATCCGTAACTATCTTATGAGCTACCATAGAACCATTCTTATCAGTAGCATTTAGAGCTTTAACTCCCTTGCTACCACGCTTCGTCATTCTATATTCTTTAACAAAAGTCTTCTTACCATAACCATTAGATGTTACTATTAATATGTTATCATCTGGAGTTCCGATATCCATACCGATACAGTTTTCACCATCTAATTCAATACCTTTAACACCTGATGCTGTTCTTCCCATTGGTCTTATTTCTTTTTCATCAAAGATTACCATTCTACCACTTGTAGAACCTAGAATAACTAATTTTTCTCCATTAGACAATCTAACATCCATTAATTCATCATCTTCACGAAGAGAAATAGCAATCTTACCACTTTGACGAATATTTTCATATTCTTCAAGTAGAGTTCTCTTAACAATACCTTTTTGAGTCGCAAATACTAAGTATTTATCTTCACATTCACGACTTACTGGAATAATAGAACTAACTTTTTCATCTTTTTCAATTTGAAGTAGGTTAATGATAGGTAGTCCCTTAGCTTGACGGCTAAATTCTGGGATTTCATAACCTTTAATTCTATATACTTTACCTTTATTAGTGAAGAATAGAACATAGTCATGAGTAGAGCAGTTAACTAAATGTTTAACATAGTCTTCCTCATTTGTCGTCATTCCTTTAACTCCAACACCACCACGATGTTGAGATTTGAATGTATTAGATACACATCTCTTAATATATCCTTTATCAGTCAATGAAATAATAACGTTTTCTTCAGGAATTAATGATTCGTCCTCGATAAAATCAACAGCAGTCATATCAATGTAAGTACGTCTTTCATCACTGTAACGTGCTTTGATATCAAGTAATTCTTCTTTAACTGTCTTAAGAACTAATTCATCACTTGCAAGAATTGCTTTATATTCTTCTATCTTAGCAAGTAGTTCTTCTAATTCAGCTAAGATTTTATCTTTTTCTAGACCAGTTAATCTACGAAGTCTCATATCTAGAATTGCTTCACATTGAATATCTGTTAACCCAAATTTTTCTGATAATTGTTGTTTAGCTATATCATCACTTTGACTTCCACGAATGATTTTAACAACTTCATCAATATTTTCAAGAGCAATTTTGAATCCGTTTAAGATATGAACTCTTTCTTCAGCTCTAGCTAAATCAAATTTAGTTCTTCTAATTATAATTTCTTTTTGATATTCAACATACTTAGCAATAATATCTTTTAGACCTAAACAACGAGGTTTCATTTGATCAAGCATTAAGAAATTGATACCAAAATTTGTTTGAAGTGAAGTTTGTTTGTATAAATTATTTAAAACAACATTTGCGTTAGCTTCCTTCTTAAGTGTAATAACTATTCTTATACCATTTTCTAGGTTGGTTTCTTCATGTAAATCAGCAATACCATCAATTAATTTATCTCTTACTAATTCAGCAATTCTTTGTTGGAACATCTTTTTATTAACCATATAAGGTAGTTCTGTAATAACAATTAAAGAATGTCCATTTTGTTCTTCAATAGCAACTTTACCACGAAGAGTAATAGATCCTTTA
>CAZKFB010000044.1:0-8742 GCA_964551965.1 uncultured Muribaculaceae bacterium | reverse complement strand
TTATCAAGAACACGATGATCATAAGCTTTAAATCTAATTCTAACTTTTGACATTTACATGTCCTCCCTTCGCCTATATCTTGTATAAACATAGCTCCGTAACAAATTACCTGATTTTTCACTAGTTATATACAACTCTTCCTAGTGTATCAGCAACCTTGCACATCTCAGCCAGTTAAACTATCGATAGTATACACTAGTTATTGGTATAAATCAACCCTTTTTGTGAAGTTTTTTTAATGTTTTTCGATATACGTATGTATATAAATAGAAAATTCAAGTGTAAACCTATCAACTCGCCTATTCTTATATATGATTATTTATCAATTAATATAATTTTTTATTAATATTTACTTATATATATATGTTATAATAGCAATATGAGGTGGTTTTATGAAATTAGATGTTATTGTTCCTGTTTTCAATGAAGAAGGAAATGTATTACCTATTTATAATGAATTAACTAAAACTTTAAAAAATGTAAAATATAATATCTTGTTTGTCGATGATGGTTCAAAGGATTCTTCTTTTGAGAAATTACAAAAGATATATAATGATGATAAAAAGCATGTTAAGGTAATTAGATTTTCAAGAAATTTTGGAAAAGATGCTGCTATATATGCGGGATTACAAAACAGTAAAAGTGAATATGCTTGTATAATTGATGCTGACTTACAACAAAATCCTAAACATATTTTAACAATGTTAGATTTCATTGAGAAACATGATGAATATGACGAAGTTGCGATGGTTAATAAATATGAAAAGGAATCCCTATTTCAAAAATTAGCTAAAAAGTGCTTCTATAAAATAATGGGTCGTGCTAGTGGACAAGCTACTGTAGCTGGAGCTTCTGACTTCCGTATATTTAGACACAATGTTGTTAAAGCTATCATAAGTATGCAAGAAACAAATAGATTTTCTAAAGGAATATTCTCATGGGTTGGATTTAATACTCACTATATCGAATATGATGTAGAAAAAAGAAATTCAGGAGAATCAAAGTTTAAATTTAAAAGACAATTATCATATGCAACTAATGGTTTATTAAACTTCTCTACTAAGCCTCTTAGAGTAGCTACATTCTTAGGCGCTATAGTTTCGTTTATTTCATTTATCTATTTAATTGAAATAATAATTCAAACTCTATGTCTTGGAAAAGATATTCCTGGATATGCATCAATGATGTGTGTAATTCTATTACTTGGTGGTATTCAATTATTATTTTTAGGTATAATTGGTGAATATATAGCAAGAGCTTTTATTGAAAGCAAGAAAAGACCGATATATATAGAAAAAGAAGCTTTAGGTTTTGATGATGATATCTTATAAGAATTATTTATTAATTCTTTTTTTATGCAAAAAAATAAAGACTAACTAGCCTTTATTTCATTCATATAACTTCTTACTTTACTAGACCATGTAGTACTAGCAGCATAACTACTTGCCATAGTTTCTGGTGTTACATTACCATTTATATAATAATTATAATAAATAGTATTTAAGTATCCTTCTATTCCTTCTTCTAATGTATCATATTTTCGATAACTACCACCATTACAAGAGTTACCACCTTTTAATCCACCAATATTATTACATTCTCTAGTTAACGTAGAACATTTCCATTTACAACCTGTTTCATGAAGAACAATTGCTACACTTAAATATGGATCCATTCCTGTATCTTTTGTAAATTTAGCAAAGAAGTATCCTGTATTGGTTAAATACGAAGATAACGACTTATTTAATTTATTAGTAAGTTCGGTAATATTCATACCATCATATATTATTGATCCATCATCTATAAATGCTGGCGCTTCCAAATAAGGATACTCGCTAGGAGATATAATTTCTGGCTCACTCGCTTCAATAACTGCATTTGTTATTAAAGGAACACTTGTTGTAGATACAAGTTTAGTTGTAGCAGGAACTACAGTTAATGGTTCTTTTACTTCTTCTTTGTTATAGTAACTAATTACGGTTGTAATTGGCTCTTCTATTTTTTTATCACTGAAATATGTAACTTTTATATATGTAAAAATGGATAAACATAACACAAAAGAAATAACTAATATAGATACTTCTTTCTTATATTTGAAATTCATTTTAATAACCTCTATTCTCTAAGTTATAGTATTATTATATCATTTAATGGGATTTCTTTCAATAAAACAAAAAAGCAATTAACATTTGTAACTGCTTTTCTTATTTAATCTTAAATTGACAAACTCTACAGCAAGATTATTTTCTGGCATATCTTCTATTAGATTACGACTAATGATCTTTTGAACACCCATTATATAGCCTTCTAGATATTCTAGTTCATCTATTAGAGATTCTTTTTCACTTATTGTTGAATTAAGTTTGGCTGTTAATTCATCTATTTTATTATTAGATAACTCATCTATTTCCAAGTAATGTTCTAATTCTTTAGTAAACTTTCTCTTGTTCATAAATAGGAGTCTTACATTTTTAGTTACTCTTTTAATTATGCTTTCTTCATTACTTGCTATTCTATAATTACTACTAATATTATGTGTTGAATCAAGTAGTAATATTCCTGCAAATACATTAATTAATATTCCGCTAAATATAGTAGCACTAGTAATAATATTCATTATAAAAATCACTATAGATATTGGAACTTCAATAAACGGGAATAGAAAATATATAAATCTAAACTTACTATCTTTAATTGACTTAATATAGTTTAATTCTTCAATTAATCTCTTATTTTCTGAATTTACTAATAATTCACTATCTAATTCTTGTCTTATATCTAGTTCTTTTTTAGAGGTATCTTTCAGCAACGACTCATCTTCATCCTGAATTGATACTAGAGATTCCTCTAATTGATAAATCCTCATGTTATATTCCTTTCTAAGTGCCGAATATAAATATATACCAAGTACTATTTAAAGTCAATAATATTTTTACACATAAAAAAACACTTTAATTAAATTAAAGTGTTCTTATAATAATTATATTTGTTTAAATAAATCTTTTCTGTTAACAAGTACTAATGCTAAACCACATACAGCAGCTAAACTAATTAGTTCAATAGCATAATCAGCAATTCCAGTTTTAGGACTTACTACACAGCTGTTCTTGCTAGTAACATTTTCAACTAGTGTACAAGTACTTGCTTGAGTTCCAACTTTAGTCCAAGTGTACTCTTCACCACATTGATAACAAGCATAATCTTCTTTAGTTTGTCTATCTACACAATCATAAGTTTTATCGAAATATGCAACAGGTAGTGCAGCATAGTCTGTATTATCAGTTCTAGGAACTTTTTTAACAGTAATAGCAGTTATGTTTCTATTAGCTAAATCTGTAGGATTATCATATGTAAATTCAACAACCCAAACATTTTCACCTTCAACAGTTGATGTATAGAAACCTTTTTTACTAGTTACAACAATATTTAGTTTAGCTCCCCATTTAGCAGCATCAATAGTATAAGTTGTACCACCATCAGTAGAAGTTGCACCAAATACAGTTTTTAATTCATCTAATGAGATATAATCCATAGTAGTAGCTAAATCTCTAACATATGGCCATCCCTCAGCAGTTGAATTAATCATTGAAATATGTTCTTTAAAGAATTGATATTCCGTAACTTTAGCTTTTCCAGCATCAACTTTAGCATCATAGAAAACATTTCCTGAATAAGCAGTTAATGCTAATGCTCTAACATATTGGCTTCCTGCTCCTTCATCTCTTAAGATAATTGTTGATTGTCCAGTAGTATCGTTTGATGATGTATAAAAGTTAACCTCGTCTCCTACTGAATATACATAATAATTACCAGTTATAGCGCTTACACTAGTAAAAGGTATTACTAGTAAAACTAATGCTAAAATGCTCATAATCTTTTTCATTCTAAATCACTCCTTCTATTATTTTACCTTTTTATATTATAAATATAACACAATATGACAAATTAATCTATAATTTTTAAAGTTTTGCAATTATTTGACAGATAAAAAAAGGAACTATTCAGTTCCTTCTTCTAATGTCTTATTTTCTTCTACTTTTTTCTCTTTTTTTACTGGCTTTGGTAAGGCATCTTTACGAGATAAGTTTAATCTTCCACGATTATCATAACCTTGAGACATTACGATTATTTCATCTCCTACTGATACGACATCACTAGTATGTTCTACTCTCTCATGAGCAAGTTGACTAATGTGTACTAAACCTTCACAACCAGGCCATAATTCTACAAAGCATCCGAAATCTTCTACTTTTATAACTTTTCCTGTATATTTAACTCCAGGTTCTACTTCACGAGCAATATTCTTGATCATTTCAGCAGTTTTATTAATTACTTCACGGTTAGTATGATAGATAATTACTTGTCCATCATCATTTAGATCAACTTTAACAGCATCTTTATCTTGAACTGTTTCAACATTTGAAGCTTCAAGAATGATTTTTGTAATAGTTTCTCCGCCTTTTCCGATAACTTCTTTAATCTTGTCTGGATTAATTTTAAATGTTTCTGTCTTAGGAGCATATTCAGATACTTCTTCACGAGGTTTAGCAATTTGTGCTTCCATAACATCTAATATTTCCATACGAGCTTTTTTAGCTTGTGCTAATGCTTCAGCTAATATTTCTTTTGTAATACCTTTAATCTTAATATCCATTTGAAGTGAACAAATACCTTTTCTTGTTCCTCCAACTTTAAAGTCCATATCACCTAAATGGTCTTCCATACCTTGAATATCAGTTAATATTGTATATGATTTTTCGTCTTTACTTGTAATAAGTCCCATTGCAATACCAGCTACAGGTGCTTTAATTGGAACACCAGCAGCCATTAGTGACATACATCCTGCACAGATTGTTGCTTGACTTGAAGAACCATTTGATTCTAGTATTTCTGATACAACACGAACTGTATAAGGGAATTCCTCTTCACTAGGCATTACTTGTTTTAAACATCTTTCACCTAATGCACCATGTCCAATTTCTCTTCTTCCTGGAGAACCATATCTACCAGTTTCACCAACTGAGAATGCTGGGAAGTTATAATGTAACATAAAGTGTTTTTCAGCTTCTAAAGATATACCATCTAAAGCTTGATATTCATTTAATGCACCTAATGTAGTAATAGCTAATGCTTGAGTTTCTCCTCGTGTGAATAATGCAGATCCATGAGTTCTTGGAAGTAAATCAATCGCTGTAGAAAGTGGTCTTATTTCGTCCATCTTTCTTCCATCAGCACGAGTACGTTCGTCTACTGTAATAGATCTAAATATATCATATTGAATAGATTCAAGTATTAACTTAATCTTAGTTTCAAGAATAGCAAATTCATCTTTGTCCATTCCTTCATTTTCAGCTTTGTATTTTTCAATAATTTTTGTTTTAACTTCATCAATTGCAGCATAAGATTCAAGTTTTTCTTTAATTCTTAAGGCTGCATCTAAATCTTTTGCAGCGAGTGTTGTAACTTCATCTCTTAAACTATCTTCGATCTCAAGATGTTCATATTCCATCTTTCCTTCGCCAATTTCATCAATAATCTTCTCTTGGAATTCACATAGTTCTTTAACAGCTTCATGACCAAACATTAATGCTTCTAGCATATCGCTTTCAGAAACTTCCTTTGAACCAGCTTCAACCATATTGATAGCTTTCTTAGTACCAGCTACAGTTAGATCAATATCAGAATCCTCTAACTCACTAGGTGTTGGATTAATGACAAATTCTCCATTTATTCTTCCAACTTTAACACCAGCAATTGGTCCATCAAAAGGAATCTTAGAAATACTTGTACATAATGAAGATCCAAACATTGCTGTAAGTTCTGGCGAACAATCATTATCAACAGATAAAACTGTGTTAACAACTTGAACTTCATTACGGAAGTCTTCTGGAAACATTGGTCTCATTGGACGGTCAATCATACGTGCAGCAAGTGTTGCAGCATCAGTTGGACGTCCTTCTCTTTTAATAAATCCACCAGGAATCTTTCCTACTGAATATAATTTTTCTTGGTACAAAACCATTAATGGGAAGAAATCACTTAATACGTTTGCATTGTTTCCAACAACAACTGTTGATAGAACTACAGTATCACCATATCTAACTAATACTGCACCATGAGCTTGTTTTGCAACTTCACCATGTTCAACAATTAGTTTTCTTCCTCTAAAATCCATTTCAAATACTTTCTTTTCCATATTTTTACTCCTACTCTAAAATTATTTTATCATTTCTCAAATGAAAAGACACTAAAAAAATTAGTGCCTACTTTCTAATATTTAATTTCTTGATTACTTCACGATAACTTTGAATGTTATTCTCTTTTAAATAATCAAGTAATGAACGTCTTTTACCAACCATCATGATTAAACCTCTTTTTGAATGATAATCATGTTTGTGTGTTTTTAAGTGTTCAGTTAAATCATTAATTCTTGCAGTAAGTACAGCAATTTGAACTTCTGTAGATCCAGTATCAGTTTCGCTCTTACCAAATTCTTTAACTAAAGCAGCTTTTTGTTCTTTTGTAACAGCCATAATTTAATCCTCCTATTTAAATATTTTTATGTTTAAACTTAGTAAGAAACCGGAGAAGATCCAAACCAAGTAAAAACTTACTAATAAATTATATACTACGACTTTGAAAAAATCAACCATTATTTTTGAAAAGTTCTAAGAACATAGTATGGTGCGCCTTCAATATTATCAAAACTATATGAACGATTATCAGGTATCGTATCCTTCATTGTATGTTCTATATAATTTAACCACATTCCATAAGTTATGTATGAGTATCTTTCAGCATCTTCAAAATGTGTACAACCACATAACATCATATACATGTCCAAATCATTTTTATTTGAAGATGCTATCATAGGAATTATTGCCTCGCAAGGTTGAATACCTACTAACAATTTAAATTTAGATACATCAGTTTCTTCAGTAAAGTTTTCTTTGTATAGTTTTAGGTTTCCAAACTGATTTACAATCAATAATGGATCCATGACTGAAACACTTCCACTCTTTTGATTATCACTTAGTTTCTTTGCAAATGCTGGTACAAGACCTCCGCCAACTTCTAAGATATCAACATTTATATCATAGCATTCCATTATGTGTTTTAAATTAGCGCTATATGTATTAAGATAATTATCAAATATACCAATCGTCTCATATACTTGATTCATGATATCTATATCTACTCCTTCAGCAAAGAGTGAATTTAAAAAGTTAATTCTAATATATTCTCGTTGTCTTTCTTCATAAAGTGGTCCATAGATTTTCATATAGTCTTCAAATCTCTTTGTATACTTTTTAATATCTTCCGGTGAAACATGTCTCATAATAATCCCCTTCTTTTAGTAGTCTATTATAAGATAAAATAAAAAATAATGCAAAGCTATATATTTTTATCTTCGATACGTACGAATAATCGGTCTTTTTAAATTTGGTATTTTATACATTTCATAATTTCTATTGCTTGGCAAAGTCTTTTTTACTAATTCTTCTAAATCGTGATACCAATCACTAATTCCATAAGATAAATCATCAAAATCATCATAATTCAAAAATGGTATACATCCGCATAATCCAATAAACATATCAACATCATTTTTATTAGCCATTTTGATAATTGTTTCAGTTGCCGCATGAGGTCTTAAAGCATAAATCAAGTCTACATTATTAACTATTGTGGATTCTGTTATTGACTCTTTTATTATTTTAAATTTTTCGTTTGATTCAACAATTATTTTAGGTTCATATATAATTATTGTCCCCGATTTTTGACGCAGAGATATTTTCTCGGACAGTCCTGGATAAAAACCTGCTGCTACCTCAACAAGGTTCCCATCAATGCTATAATGTTTTAGCATTTCTTCAATGAATGTATCATATATATTTGGAATATTATCATAGACACCTGTTGCAGAATAAACTTGATCCATAAGATCTTTTTCTACATTTTTTTCAAAAGATGTCCCCAAAAATTCACGATCAATATATTCTTTATAATAGGGCTCGTATTTATCTCCGTACAATGTCATAAATTGCATTAACTTTCTTTGTGCTTTTTGCTTATCACTATCACTTATTATGACCATAATTATCCCCTTACTTGGGTAAGTATCATACTAATTTTTACAGAATTTGTCAAATAAGTCCAGTATGGGTAATGATTACTTATTTATATTTCATCAACTAAAGTTATTTCATTAAGATTATTTTCAAGATTGAGTCCAAATTGATTTATATAATTAATACAGTTTAATATTTGTTCTTCTCTTGATAAGTTATAGTCCAAATAGTTAATATAAGATGCTATTACGCCAAATTTACTGTTTTCTATTAATCTAATCTTAATTAACTCATTATATCTTGTATAAATATGTTCTATATATTCATTATTATTAATTGATTTCCAAAGTCTTACACCATGACCAAATAATAGCCTGTAATAATAATCATATGTCTCGGGTAATTTAATAAAAATGTCTTTTACATTTAAATAATCCTTTAATTTTTGTTTTTCTAAATCATCGAAAAAATATAAGTCATCTATATTTTCCAAAAAAACCGATATACATTCTTTATTATTATCATCTATTAATCTATTTACTAATCTGCTTGGTACTTGAGCAAAATCATTTAATGAATTTAAAAAGCATATTAATTCTTCATATTCCTTATTAATAATCATTTTATTAATTATTGTATTTACTAAATCATTATCTATATTAGTAATCGG
>CAZKFB010000043.1:0-8770 GCA_964551965.1 uncultured Muribaculaceae bacterium | reverse complement strand
TCCATCTATTATACCCACGATGAGAGTAAATATCCCACCACCAATTAACCAGCCAGCAATTTTTATTGCTCCACCAGTTATGTTGCATAATTCATTTTCTCGAATTTCCATTTTTACTCCTTTCCTCCACGTTAATAGTTTTTAATGGATAATCTTTATTGTTTCTATGAGATACATAAATTAAAGTTTTATTCTGATAATGCTCAATTATATTATTAATAATCTTATCTTCTAAATCTTCATTTATCTCTGATAGACTTTCATCTAATATAATAATATTATTTGAACTGATTAAAGCTCTTGCTACTAAAATAAGTTGTCTTTCACCACCACTTAATTCTTCTCCTCCACCATACAAGAATGTATTGATGCCAAAAGATTTTTTATCAAGTATAGAACTTAATCCAATTATCGATATTACTTTATTGATTTCTTCTTCAGAGTATTCTTTATACATAGTTATATTATTTTTTATTGTATCTATAAATATAGATTCATCTTGTGAAGAATAATATATTATATCCATGATTTTATTAAAACTTAGATTTTTGAGAGAATTATTGCCTAATTTAATTGTACCTTTATAATCAGAATATTCGTTAGTTAATATTTTAAATAAAGTTGATTTTCCACATCCACTAGAACCCTTAATTAAAATTTTATCTCCACTTTTTATACTTAAGCTTAGATTACTAATTGGTTTATTAAATTCATTATACTCATAACTTAAATTATTAATTTCAATATCATAATTATTATTAGTAACTAATTTATTATTATCTAGTTCTTCGATATTATAAAATTCATTTACCTTATTTGAAATGCTTTTATAGTAGTAAAAACTAGGAATTAGATTAGTTAAATTATCAATAGTATTAGATAAAATACTATTTAGATAATTAAATATAATAATTAGAGTTATTGATAAATTATTATTTATTACGAAGTATAATAAAATTAAATTAGTTAAGAGTATGAATGTTGTAGATACAGATGACTTTAATAGTTTTATCTTAGTAAGATATTTGTTACTATCAATATCGATATTTAAGTAATCATTTAACTTATTATTTAAAATATCTAAATAAGTATCAGTTGAGTTAGAATGATATATACTATTAATATTGCTTATGTAGTTTATTAAACAACTTTTATAATTAGTTGAATTAACTATCGATTCATTTATTAATGATTTGATTTTCTTTAAAGATAGGATGGTAATAAGAAATGATAATATAAATAAAATTATAATTGGGATCAAATTAAATATGAATAAAAAACTTTCAATGATTACAATTGATATTATAACCATGATATTTAATAATGAATTTATAATGGTATTTGCCATAAGATTATTAATAATTTCTATTTCTTCTACTCTTTTGATTATCTCATTTTTATCTTTCATGTGGATATATTTTAAAGGAAGTTTAAATACATGAGAAAGAAATTCATATAGTAAATTCTTGTTTATTTTATTATTTAAAATAAGTACCGATGAATCAATTAAATAAGATATAATGTTAATCAAAATATTAACAAGTATAAAAAATATACTTAGAATGAGAAACTTTTCTTTATGATCAAGTATTTCTATATACGAACTAGATATTATTGTAAGTATGATAAACATTATATTTAATATTATTATTTTAAGAAGAGAATGTTTATATTTTTTTATCATACTATTAAATTTTATTTCCGCAGTTTTTTTAATTTTCTTATAACTAAATTTATACTTTGGAACTAATTCGATAAAGATATTTGAAGATAATGAATTAAAATCACTCAAACTTATCTTACTGAAACCTTTTGACGGATCCATTGCCAGAACATAACTATCTGTTACTTGATAAATAACAATAAAATGTGATAAAGATTCATTTATATTTATATGAGCTATACAAGGAATACTAACTTCATTTATTGAACTTTTAATCCCTTTTGCATCGAATCCATATTTCTTAGCACATTCAATTAAGTTATAGGCATTTACTCCTTCTTTAGTAGTTAAAGAGTCTATTCTCAAATTCTCTAAGTTCTCATTACCTCCATAATATCTAATTATAGATAGTAATGAGCAAACTCCGCAGTCACTTATTTCTTCTTGAACTACTACTAAATTCTTTTTCATCTTTTGCTCCCTTCACTTTTATATATAGTGAGTTTTTTCTCATATTACTTCTTTTTTTATAAAATTTTAAAGTAAAGTTAAGATTTTTCGTTAATATATAAAGTAAGAAGAGAATTAGAAAGGATGTATTATGTTTTATATATTTGTTAGAACTCTTATAAGAGTATTATTAGCTATTATTTAGTAATATATTTGATTATTCTTCCATATAATATAACAGTATTGGAGGATAACAATGATTAATAAATCTAAGTTGTGGTTTTTGACATTATCTAGTATCATTTTAGTACTTGCTGTTTATTATATAGCTATACCGAATGATAGTGATTATTTAGTTTTTAATAATATTAGTGAAAAAGAAGAACAAGCAGAAAGTCCAACTATTAGTGAAAGTGAAATAATTACTGCTATGCGCGTACAAAAAGAAGAAGAACATTTAGAAAGCACTAAATTACTTCAAGAAATTCTTTTAAACAATAGTAAGACTGTACAAGAAAAGAATGATGCTTACGAGCAAATAAAAAACTTAAATAGTAACAAGTCTATCGAGGAAAAGTTGGAAAAAGATTTAATTGAAAAATTTAATAAAAACTTCTTTGTCCAAATTAAAGATAATAATATCAAAATAGTCTTAGCTAATACTAAAGAATCTAGTTCACTAGCAAATGAGATTATTGTCTATGTAAATTCCAAATTAGAAAGTAATTATTACTGTACAGTTAAATTTGAATAGTATTCACTTATACTCACGATCAATCATATTATATAATGAATAATTGGTGAAAGTGAGGACAGTTATGAGCAAAAGTATTCTTACCACTAGAGAAAGAGAAATATTTAATCTATTAATCGAAGGATATGTCACAAAAGAAATATCAAATGAGCTCAATATAAGTGAAAAAACAGTTAGGAATCATATTTCTAATGTTATTCAAAAATTAGAAGTTAATACTCGTTATCAAGCTGTTATAGAGTTAGTAAAAATGGATGAATTAAAAATATAATAAGTCGCCAATATGCGACTTATTTTTTTGTCTTTAACATATAATTAATTGAGGTGGATTTATGTTAAAACTAAAAATACTTAAGAATATTGGAATTGTCTTATCAGTAATATTAGTAATTCAAATATTATTCTTGTTTCCTAAAAAAGAAGAATATATAACAACAATAAATACTAATGAAAGTGATATTTATTTATTTGACAATAACAATTATGTTTCAAGAGTAAATATTCAAGTTAAATCAAATAACACTTATGATTTAATAAATGAGAAGATAGCTTTAATGACCAAAAATAATACTTTAAGTTATAAGCTTAGAAGTGGATTTACTGCCCCTATTCCGGAAAATACTAAATTACTTGGTTATCATTTAAAAGATGGAATATTAGTTTTAAACTTTTCTAATGAATTATTAAATATAGATGAGAATCTAGAAGAAAAAATGATAGAAGCAATAATATATAGTATGACATCAATAAAAGATGTAAATGGAATAACGATAAAAGTAAATAATAAAATATTAGAAAAGATAGAATATTCAAATAAAATATTGCCTGAAGTTCTTGACCGAAGTTTTAAGATTAATAAAGAATTTGATTCTAATTCCATTAATGATTTAAAAGAAGTAACTATATATTATCCAGCAAGTATTGATGATTTTTTATATTATATACCAATTACTAAAATTACTGATGATAAAAATGAAAAGATAGAAATAATCATAAATGAATTAAAAAGTTCGACAACATATAATACTAATTTTGTGGAATTTATAAATGAAGAAACTAAATTGATAAATTATGAATTTATTGATAAATCACTTATTTTAAATTTTACCGATAGTATATTTACTGATATAAATAGCAAGACAATAAAAGAAGAGATTACTTATGCAATAAACTCTTCTATTAAAGATACTTATACCAATATTGATAATGTATTATATTATGTCGATGATGATATATTCAACAACTATTTCTTGCTTCTTGGATGAGCATGTAAATAAATGTCTTTTATTCGATCATTAGTAACATGCGTATAAATACTTGTTGTACTTAGATTAACATGCCCCAATAGTTCTTGAACACTTTTTAAATCACATCCTTCATTTAATAACATAGTTGCAAAAGTATGTCTAAAAGTATGGGGTGTAACTTTCGTATTTATTGAACTTACTCTAATAATATTATCAATAATAAGTCTAATTCCCCTATCAGTTAAATGACCACCAATATGATTTATGAAAAGGTAATCAGATTTTTTATTTCCTAATAAATTTAGTCGAGAATTATTAATATATTTTTTCAGTGCTTCTTCAGCATGTTCATTAAAATAACATATTCTCTCTTTGTTTCCTTTTCCTAACACTCTTATTTCTTGATTAGAGAAATCGATATCTGATAGTTTTACATTTATAATTTCTCCTACACGAGCACCTGTCGATAGAAGAATCTCAAGAATTGCCCTATTTCTAACTCCTAAGTCAGTTTCATCACAAGAATTAACCATTTCTTCAAACTCACTATATTTCATGTAATTTGGTAGTTTAATTGCTTTTTTAGGACCTCTTACAAGTTTGAAGGGATTATTATTTATATTTCCTATTCTAATTAAATAGTTATAGAAACTTCGAAGAGATGATAAATGTCTATTTATACTTGTTGAATTTAATTCTTTTTCTTCTTTTAAATATTTTATATATTCTGTAATTTGCTTATATGTGATGTTTTTATAACTAATTCTTTTCTTATTGATATAATCAGAATAATTATCTAAATCTATCATATAATTAGTTTCGGTATAATCTGAATAGTTTCTCTCTTTTTTTATATACTCGATAAAATCATCTATTTTATTATCCATACCTAATTATCCATTCCCCATGTTGATGAATCTGTTGGTCGAAGTCTAATACCTGCATTTTCACTTGTCGTATCATAACGAGCAAAATCTGCTTCCTCTAAGAACTCGTCAACATCATCATAATCTTCTTCTTGCTTAATTAACGGTTTATAGTTTTCTAGTTCTAATGCTAATGTATAATCTTTATAATCTTGAATAATAGAACCTAGATCAACTAAATTTCTCGAATTTATTTTTTGACCACTCAATACATAATGATTAATGAATTTATCAATTAATTGTTTAAGTTCGGTTTTACTATAATGATACCAATCTATACCCAATTCAATTTTTACTAAATCATCTATTTCCAATACTTTTGGAAAATTAAGGTGTCTTTTAAGCAAACGATAGACATATGATAGAGCATCATTATTATTAAGTATTAATTCTATGAATGAATTTATTTTAATTTCTAAAAATCTATCATCACTTTTAAGTGCTTCAATTAGATCTTGAAGTTTATTATTTAATAAAGTTATATTAGAATTACTTAATAAAGTTTCTAAAACTGATATTAAATAATCTCTCTTATTTGTTTTTTTGATGTTTTCCATTAAAAAATTTCTTACATGTTCGTCTATCCCATATTTTTTAAGTAAACTAGACAATAAATATTTAATAAATGTCGAGTTAATAGTTGTTCCTTCAATGTATGTTTTTATTTTCCAAAGATCAAAGGATGCAGAATTGCCATAATAAAATATTCTATTTATATTTGGTAATGGCATATAAGTTTTCATATCCTTTTTGCCTTTTTGAATTAAATATGTAAGTTCAACATTTTCTTCATGAATCAGACCTTCTGAATATAAGTAATCTATTAAGTTTTCCTCAGTTTCAAAATCAATAGTAAAGTATACTAATGATAATATATCATCCGCATTATCTATATTTAAATTAATGGGATAAAACTCCTCATCTTTTTTATAACCTAAATAATACGCCATATTATCACCTTACCCTTATATTAAGTATACAATTCTTTAACTAAAAAAACAATCAATTATTGATTGTTTTCGTTTGTTAAATTACTCTCTTGAATATTGTTACTTTGAATGATATTCTGATTTACCATATTATTAGTATTATCTACTTGATTTTGTATCATACCTTGATTCATTTGCGTATCAACCGGCTTTGAAGGTGCAACTTGGTTATTTATCATTTGTGGATCATTAGACATAGGTACATTATTTGTAATCATGTTATTATTTTCGATTGGTTGAGGATTATTAATAACTTGATTTGGATTGCTTGTTTCTGTATTTGGATTTTGACTAACATTGTTATTTAAATCTATATCAGGTATTACTGTTGGACCTCCAGACTTTTTAGTCTTACTAGTTTTAATAAATAAAACAATCATTGCTATTAATGCAATTCCAACTACTCCCATAATTATATAAGGTATATAATTTACTTTAGGAGCATCTTTAGCAATCTTTATTGAATATTCAAGAGTATTCGATTTGTCTTTACTGGTTACTGTTACTTTAATAATACTTCCATTTCTTAAATTATTACTTGGTGATATATCGACTGTTGCTTCATCATAAGTTGGTACTGCATTAACAGTTAATTTAGATACATCACTTGTTAAATGGACACGATATTCATAAGTATCTTTATCAAATGAAATAGCATATCCGGGAATAATTAAACTATAAAGCGTTGCATCTTTTTCGGGATAATAAATACTCTCGCCTCTAGCCAGTCTTGTAACATTCAAAGTATAGCATGTTGTACTAACTCCATCAGGAGAAGTTACAAATATATTAACTACATTTTTCCCAACATTTAAACTCTTATTATTTTCAATACCATTTACTTCTATTTTTACTACGGAAGAAGGATTATTTGCTACAGCATTAACATTTAAACTTTCAACTTCATATAGTACTTCTTGATTATATATAGTAACAAATCTTGAGAATACAATATTTAAGTTTTCTTCTGATATCTCTTTTAATAATGAATCAGGATTTGATGTATTTCTTGGTAAATTATCTATTTCTGTATTATCATCATATATATTAGCACTTATAAAGTCAGTAGATAATATTTCATTATCACTAGATAAACCATTCCCCGCAAGTTCATATTTAAAATTATCTATTTTTATTTGGGTTTTCTCTACATTTGACAACTGTTTAATTAACTTACAACTAAAAGTAACTAATCTTTCTTCTGCTGGATTTCCCATATAGGCAAATTTTTTTTCGCTTTCTATAATACTTAGTCCATTAGAGAAAGAAGTTGGATTACATTCAATTATTCCATTAGAACTAGATATATTACCACTTAGCTCACTGTAAGTTTGATTGTTTGTACCTGTTAAATAACAAAAGAAGTTCTCATCATAATTGACGCTTGCTCTATCACAAGTTAATTCATATGCATAAATATTTACAGGTATAATCATTAATACTAATAAAAAAATACAATGTTTTATCTTTGTCATAAAATCAATCCTCTTTTATTCTATTATCTATTTTTATTATACCAAAAAAGTAAAAAAAGTAAGAGTTTATCTCTTACTTAATTCATTATTTAACAATTCTTTTACTTTAACTGGATTTGCTTGTCCGCGAGTTTTCTTCATGACTTGTCCAACAAAGTAATCGAACATATTAGTCTTACCATTTTTGTATTCGTTTATTTGATTTGGATTTTCATCTAAAACTTCAGATACAACACCTATTAATGTTGAATCATCAGATATTTGTTGCATTCCTTCGGATTTCATTATTGCATCAGGTTCTTCTTCTCTTTCAAGAACCATATAGAATAATTCTTTGGCTTGTTTAGATGAAATATTTCCTTTATTCATAGAATCAATAATAGTAAATAATCTCTTAGGATTTAAATATAAATCTTGAATATCTTTTTCATACTTATATACGTATCCTAAAATATTACCTGTAATCCAGTTAGCCGCTATTTTAGCATCCATGCCTAATCCAATACATTCTTCAAAATAGTTGGCTGTATTAATATCTTTGATTAAGATTCTTGCATCATAATCTGTTAAACCATATTTTTCAATATATTTATTTTTTCTCTCATAAGGTAATTCAGGAATGTTTTTTCTAATACTATCTAATAAAGATTCCGTGATTTTAAATTTTGGAATATTTGGTTCAACAAAGTATTTGTAATCAATGGCATCTACTTTAGAACGCATATGAATAGTTGTACCTGATTCTTCATCATATCTTCTTGTTTCTTGTTCTACTTCATCATATCTTCCAGCATCTTTTAATTCACTTTGTCTCTTTATTTCATAGATAATAGCATCATGTACTCCACCAAATGAGTTTACATTTTTAATTTCAACTTTAGTTCCGAGAGTATCATTATCAGAAATTGATATATTAACATCACATCTAATTTGTCCTTTTTTAGAATCCGCTTCCGAAATATCACAGTATTGATAAATAGCACGCATGTATTCTAGGAAAGCTACAGCATCATCAGCTGAATGAAGACATGGCTTAGTAACAAGTTCAAGTAATGGTACACCAGCACGATTATAGTTAATTGATGATGTATCATAAAGGTGAACCATACTAGCTGCATCTTCTTCTAAGTGGATATTATCTATCTCTACTCTAAATGTTGATCCATCTTCTCTTTCAATATCGATGTATCCCTCATCTCCTACACATTTTTCTGGAGGATTTTGGGTAATTTGAAAGTTTTTAGGCATATCAGGATAATAATAATT
>CAZKFB010000042.1:0-9114 GCA_964551965.1 uncultured Muribaculaceae bacterium | reverse complement strand
CCATTTTGGATATTACAAGAATGTTCTAAAGAAAATAATTCTGATTTATATGCAATCATTGATAATGACAAGATGATAGGAATGTGTTATATTGTTAACTGTGGAAGTGCTTATTACATTATGTATTTAGCTGTAGAACCTTCTTTAAGAAACAATAATTATGGTTCAATGATATTAGAAGACTTAAAAGATAAATATAAAATATTATTTTTATCAATTGAAGAACCCATTAATGATATAAGTATTAGACGCAAAAATTTCTATTTAAGAAATGGATTCTATGATACAAATAGATGTTATAAAGATAATGGTATTAACTATGAAGTTTTATGTACTAGCAAAGAATATGAAATAAATGATAGTATTATGCGTATGAGATATACTAATATGACAAGTAATCCTAAATTATCTAAAGTAATATCAAATACATTTAATACTAGAAAAGTTAATTTAAAAATAAAGGATGTGTTAAGATGAAATTATCAAATATAGATATTAATAACTTAGATAATGAATTAATTAAGGAAATATTCTTTAATATAAAAAAAGAAAAATATGACTATGCTGATTATATTATTATTTATGGATGTCATATAAAAGAATTATTAGATGAAAGATTAAATCATGCATTAGAAGTTTTAAAGGATCATGAATATGGTAAAATCATCTTAACAGGAGGAATTGGTGCAAAAGGAAATTTTAATGAATCTGAGTATATGATGAATTACTTAATAGGGCATTCAATAGATAAGAGTAAAATAATAATTGAAAATAAATCAACGACAACAGAAGAAAATAATATTAATATTTTAAATATATTAGATATGAATTCTATTGATAAACCAACTAATGTTGTTTTGGTAACACAAGAGTTTCATCTAATGCGTATAATTTTACATTGGTCAAAATTAATAAATAATAGCAATATTCATTTTTACTATGATTATGTTAATAATAGTTTCTTATCATATGAAAAAGTAATTAACAATCCTAAATTATTAGAATTAGCTAAATCTCAAGTTGAAAAGACAATAAGATTTATAAATGAAGGAATATATATAGATATTGATATTTAATATATTAATGATTGTGGCCTATAAGAGGAGTTAAATATGTTTGATAAATATTGTGAGGAAATAAAAAAATTAAATAGTTTTTCAAAAGAAGATATATTAAATAAGAAGTTTGAATTATATAACAATAATAATATGAAAATCTACTATGCACCTCACAATGAAGTTATAAATAAGCATGCCAAAATATTTATCGTTGGAATAACTCCCGGATGGACACAAACACAGATTGCCTATAAAACAGCTAATAAAGGATTAATAGAAAATCTCAATCAGGAAACAATCAAAAGCAATTGTAAAAGAAATTCTCGCTTTGCTGGGAGCATGAGAAAAAATTTAGTTATGATGCTAGATGAATTAGGATTAAATAAAAAACTATCTATTGGCTCATGTATAGAACTATTTGGTGAAAATGACAACTTGCTTCATACTACTTCAATAATTCCATACCCAGTTTTTATAAATGATAAAAATTATACGGGATTTAATCCTAAAATATTAGATAATAAAATTTTAAAGAGTTATATGGAAAAGTATTTTTATAAAGAAGTTGCTGAGTTACCTAATGCTTTAATTATTCCATTAGGCAAAGCTGTTGAAGAAGTCTTAAGAACAATGATAAGAGATAATTTAATAAAAAGAGAACAATGTCTATTGGGTTTTCCACATCCATCCGGAGCTAATGGACATAGGAAAATACAATTTGAAGAAAACAAAAATAATTTAATAAATATACTAGAGGAATATTTTGAATATAAAAAATGAGAAAAATATGAAGGAAGTGATAATATGAACAATGGAACTAATACTAACAATATAAACTGGTTTCCTGGTCATATGGCTAAGACAAAAAAACAAATAAGTGAGTTATTGCCATTAATTGACTTAGTATATGAAGTACTAGATTCAAGAATACCTGAATCTAGTAGAATTAAGGATTTAGATAATTTAATAAAGAATAAACCTCGTATCATAATAATGACTAAAAGTGATTTGTGTGATTTAAAAGAGACAAATAAATGGATTAGAAAATATGAAAGTGAAGGAAATAAAGTAGTTCTCGTAAATCTAAATGATAACAATGATTATAAAAAGATAATTAATGCTACTGAAGAAATAGACCGAGAGATTAATCAAAAGAGAATAGATAAAGGATTAAAAGCTAAAGAATTAAAAGCCCTAGTAGTTGGAATACCAAACGTAGGTAAGAGTACATTCATTAATAAAATGGCTGGTAAGAAAGTTGCTAATGTTGGTAATACTCCGGGTGTTACTAAGAATCTTGTATGGCTTAAGACAAAGTCAAATATTCTATTATTAGATACGCCAGGAATATTATGGCCTAAATTAGATAATGAAACTGTTTCGTTAAATTTAGCTTCTTGTGGTGCTATTAGAAATGAAGTATTACCTACTGATGAAGTAGCTATTTATATCTTGAATATATTAGATAAATATTATCCTGATGTTTTAAATTCAAGATATAATATATCTACTATGAAAGACGATATTGAAACTATTTACGAAACGATAGGTAAGAAATTTGGATTTCTAATTAAAGGTGGAGAAGTTGATTATGATCGAGTATCCCAAACTGTATTAAATGATATAATGAAAGAAAATGTTAAAGGAATAACATTAGACAGAATAGATAAATAATTAGATTGAGGTAATATTATGGATATGCTTAAATATGAGCACGAACTTAATGAACAAGGTATAAAATTAATTGCTGGAGTAGATGAAGTTGGAAGAGGACCTCTATGTGGACCTGTAGTAACTTGTGCGTGTATCTTGCCTGAAGATTATCATCTTGATGGATTAAATGATTCAAAAAAAGTAAGTGAGAAAAAAAGAGAAAAATTATATGAAATATTAATTAAAAATGCAATTAGTTATTCTATTGGTGTGTCTTCTCCTAAAAGAATAGATGAAATAAATATCTTAGAGGCAACAAAAGAAGCAATGATATCAGCAATTAACAATTTAAGTGTTAAACCTGAACATGTTTTAATTGATGCCGTAAAACTAAATTTAGATGTTCCAAGCACTTCGATAATCAAAGGAGATGCCAATTCTTCTTCCATAGCTGCAGCATCAATTATTGCTAAAGTTACAAGAGATAGAATGATGTATGAATTAGATAAAGAATATCCTGAATATGGATATGCCTCACATAAAGGATATCCCACAAAAAAGCATATTGAAGCCGTAAAACAATATGGAGTAAAAGACTTCTATCGTATGACATTTACTCCTATAAATGAATTAATTAAGGATAATGTAAATAATAATAAATAAGATATTAAAGAAGTATAAGCCTGTTGACATAATTAAAATGTTTGTATATAATGCAAAAATGGAACCAATGATTCTATTAAAAAGAATAATTGATTAATTGTTATCATTACTTTATTAATGATAATCAATTTAGAAAGGAATCTTATGAAGCTAGTTATAGTTGAGTCTCCAGCAAAAACACATACAATTGGAGAATTCTTAGGCAGTGAATATAAAGTAGTATCAAGTAAAGGTCATATTCGTGATCTTGCAACGAGTGGTAAATATGGATTAGGTGTAGACATTGAAAATGATTTTAAGCCCACATATATACCAATTAAAGGTAAAAAGAAAGATATCAGTGCATTAAAGAAAGATATTAAAGAAAGTGAATTTGTCTATCTTGCAACCGACCCAGACCGTGAAGGAGAGGCAATTTCTTGGCATTTATACGATGAGCTTGGCATAAAAGATTCAGAATATGAAAGAGTAGTATTTAATGAAATAACTGAGCCTGCTGTGAAAGAAGCATTTAAACATGCAAGAAAAATAGATTATAATTTAGTAAAATCACAAGAAACTAGAAGAATATTAGACCGTATAATTGGTTTCCGATTATCAAAACTAATGCAATCGAAAACTGGTGGGAAGAGTGCAGGACGTGTTCAATCCGTTGCTTTAAAACTAGTTGTTGACCGCGAAAGAGAAATAGAAAACTTTGTGCCTGAAGAATACTGGACAGTTACAGCTCATTTTGCTGATTTTGATAGTAGTTTAGAAAAATATAAAAATGATAAGCTAGAATTACACAACGAAAATGAAGTAAATGAAGTATTAGACAAATTATCAGAAGATTTTAAAATAGAATCAATAGAACAAAAAGAGAAGAATAGAAGTGGTGTAATGCCATTTACTACTTCAACTCTTCAACAAGCTTGTATTAATAAATTTAATTATAATTCTAGTAAAGTAATGAGTGTTGCTCAAAAACTTTATGAAGGAATTAATATTGGATCTGAGACTGTCGGTTTAATTACCTATATGCGTACTGATTCGACTAGACTTTCGCCAATATTTATTAATGATGCTTTTAAATATATTAAAGATAATTTTGGTGAAAACTATGTTGGCGCTGTTAAGAAAGGCAAAAAGAACGATAATGTTCAAGATGCTCATGAAGCAATTCGTCCAACTAGTCTTTATCGTACACCAGAAAGTATGAAAAAGTATTTATCTACTGATGAATACAAGATTTATTCAATTATATATGCAAGAGCCTTAGCTTCTCTAATGAAAGACGCTAGAGTACTAGCAACTACAGTAATATTAGACAATAATGATTATAAATTTAAATCAACAGGCCAAATATTAGTGTTTGATGGATTCTTAAAAGTATATGGTGAATATTCAGTATCTAATGATACTATTTTACCTGATTTCAATAAATATAATGGTATTGTTTCTACTAAAGATATTGAAACAGAACAAAAGTTTACGAAACCAATAGCTCGATATACCGAAGCTTCTCTAATTGAAGAAATGGAAAACTTAGGTATTGGAAGACCAAGTACTTATGCAACTACTATGAAAACTTTAAAAGATCGTGGTTATGTAAAAGTAATTGAAAAGAAATTCCACCCAACCGAAATTGGAATTGAAACAACAGATAAATTACAAGAATTCTTCTCAAATATAATAAATGTTGAATATACAGCAAATATGGAAACAGATTTAGACCTTATTACAGAAGAAAAACAAGATAATATTAAAGTATTAAAAGATTTCTACAATGATTTTGAACCATTAGTAAAAAAAGCATTCACTGATATGGAAAAAGCTCAACCAAAATCAACGGGAGAGATGTGTCCTGAATGTGGATCAGAATTAGTTATTCGCAAAGGAAGATATGGAGAATTTACTGCTTGTAGTAACTACCCTAATTGTAAATATATTAAGACTGAGAAAAAAGAAATCAAAGTAATATGCAAATGTCCAAAATGTGATGGAGATATTGTCGAGAAGAAAACTAGAAGAGGTAAAATATTCTATGGATGTAATAAATATCCTAAATGTGATGTTGCTTTATGGGATATTCCTACAGGAGAAATATGTCCTGAATGTAATTCTCTATTAGTTGTAAAAAAAGATGAAATTAAATGTTCTAACTGTGAGTATAAAAAATCCTAAGGGATTTTTTATTTTGTAAGAAAACATTTACTTTTATTCTTATTATGCTATAATAATCAAAAAAAAGGAGAATATTATGAATAAATTAACAACATTTATAAATGGAATAATTGAACATGGAAACGCTGAATTTATTGAAGCAACAGATAAGGAAAATGTTGTTTTATCTACAAGTATTTATTTTGATGCTCAAGGTAACTTATACGTTTTTGGTTTAGAGAAAACTTTTGATAGACCTTACTTTGTCAATGGTAAAGTAAATTTAGAAGCTGATCTAGTAGCAGTAAACCCAATCGATCCTGTATATAAATCATATGATGAAATATTTGCAAGAGTAGCAAAATCTAATATAGACTCAATTGCTTCTGTTATATGGACAAACGATGCTGAACAAAATGAAATTTCTGATACGGAAAAGAAAATTATATTTAATATGGCAGAATTGATATTGGGAATAAGTAATCACAATATTATTAGAGCCGTTTGTACTAGTTTAGATTATTTAGGAAAAATAATGGTAGAATCTGTACTTGATAGTCAAAATTTAGAGCTAACTAAAAATAAAAATATTGAATCTGTTGCTAGTTCAGAAGAAGCATTTTTAAATCGTATAAATACTATTCTTGAATTATCTAAAAAACTACAAGATAGAAACTTATCAAGAGATGAATACTGTGAAGTATATCCCGAATGGAATAGACTATATGAAGATCGCAAGTTTAATAAATGTCCTTTACAACCTGAAAGTAAAGAAAATAAAGGCAATCTATTGACATTAAATTAATAAATAACTATAATTATTATATAAATTTTGTAGGGAAGACCCGACTTAATAATTAAACATTTAAGAGAAGGCTAGTTGGTGGAAATGCCTAATGTGTATTATTTTGATAACACTTCCATAATACAAAACGCACTTATGCGATAAAGAAGAAGAGAGTACCTATGTAAAGTAAGGTGGCACCGCGGAATTTTTTCGTCCTTACGTTTATATAGGTTTTTTTATGTTTAGGAGGAAATAAAATGATAACAAAACAAAAAGGGACAATGGATATTTACGGAGATACTGCCAAGAAAAGACAATATATAAATGATATTTTAATAAGTTTATGTGAAAAATATAATTATGATTATATTGAAACTCCCGTATTTGAAGCATCAGAATTATTCCATAGAGGAGTAGGCGAAGCTACTGATATGGTTCAAAAAGAAACTTATGATTTTAAAGATCGAGGAGATAGGGATATTACTCTAAGACCTGAAGGTACTGCCGGAGTAGTTAGATGGTTTATAGAAAATAAGTTATATGGCAATATGACTGATCCTGTAAAAGTATTCTATAATGCAAAGATGTATAGATATGAGCGCCCTCAAAGCGGCCGTATGCGCGAATTTACACAATGGGGATTTGAATGCTTTGGTTCTGATGATGTTATGAGTGATGCTGAAGTAGTAAGTTTAGCTTACAATGCTTATCGTTTGCTTGGACTTGAAAATATAACTATTAAGATAAATTCATTAGGAGATAATGAATCACGTAATAATTATCGTGAAGCTTTAATAAATTATTTAAAACCACATATTAATGAATTATGTGAGGATTGTAAAGAAAGATTAGAAAAAAATCCTTTAAGAATATTAGATTGTAAAGTAGATGCTGGTTCAAGCATCATTGAAAACGCTCCTAAAACAATAGATTATTTAAATGAGGAGAGTAAAGAAAGATTCGAAAAGTTAAAAGATTATCTAGATTTAATGGATATCAATTATGAAGTAGATACTAAATTAGTTAGAGGATTAGATTACTATAATCATATGGTATTTGAAGTTGTACTTGATGATTCATATGCTTTAGGTGGAGGAGGAAGATACAATGGTCTAGTTGAGACTTTAGGTGGACCAAGTACTCCGGGTGTTGGATTTGCTATGGGATATGATAGAACTCTTCTAGCTATTGAAGAAAATAATATCAATATTCCGATTAATAATTCAATAGATGTATATTTCTTATATGTATCAGATACCGAAAAGGAAACTGCGGCTTATCTTACACAAAATCTAAGATTAAATGGTTTTATTGCGGAAACTGATTCAATGAAGAAATCATTAAAATCCCAATTTAAAAGTGTTGATAGATTTAATGCTAAATACTTTTGTGTATTAAATGATGAAGATTTAGAAAAGAATGAAGTAGTATTAAAAGATAATAAAACAAAAGAAGAAGAACGTGTAAATATCAATGATTTAGTAGATTATTTAGATATGCACATGTAGGAGGTTACTCATGAAAAAAAGATATAATACAGAAATATCAGTTAGTAATATTGATGAAACTGTTCATTTAGCTGGATGGGTTGCTAAAAAAAGAGATCTAGGCGGATTAATATTTATCGATTTAAGAGATCGTACTGGTATTATTCAATTAGTAGTTAATCCTGAAAATGAAAATTATGAATTAGCTGGCACTTTAAAAAATGAATATGTAATTGAAGTAGAAGGAAAAGTAGTTAAGAGAAGTAATGTAAATGCTAATATTGAAACCGGTGAAATTGAAGTAATCGTCGAAAAATTAGATATTTTAAGTACTTGTGAAGAATTACCATTTCCAATTACTGATGTTGTAAATACTTCTGATGATAATCGCCTTAAATATCGTTATTTAGATATTAGAAGGAATAAGTTAAGAAAGAATTTAGTATTAAGATCAGAAATCTTACATTACTTAAGAAATAAGATGTATGATTTAGGATTCACAGAAGTACAAACACCAATATTAACAGCATCAAGTCCGGAAGGAGCAAGAGATTTTGTTGTTCCATCAAGACTATATAAAGGTAAATTCTATGCCTTACCTCAAGCTCCACAAATATATAAAGAGTTACTTATGGTAGGTGGTTTTGAAAAATACTTCCAAATAGCACCATGTTTCAGAGATGAAGATGCAAGAGCAGATAGAACATTAGAATTCTATCAATTAGACTTAGAAATGTCATTTGTTGAAGAGGAAGATGTTCTTAATGTTGGAGAAGAAATCTTCTATGATACATTTACTAAATTCTCAAATAAAAAGGTGAGTCCAAGACCATTCAGAAGAATAAGTTATTTAGACGCTATAGATAGATATGGAACAGATAAACCTGATTTAAGATATGGTATGGAAATAGAAGATATTACGGAAATATTTAAAAATACCGAATTTACAGTATTTAAAAATGTTATTGAAGAATCAGGAATAATAAATGCAATAGTTGCTGAAAATGCTACCGGATTATTTTCAAGAAAAGATATTGATAAATTAACTGACTTTGTTAAAGCAAAGAAAGCTACCGGCTTAGCATATTTAAAATTTGATGACGAAGTAACAGGAAGTATTGCTAAAGTAGTAACAGAAGCAGAAATTAATGAATTAAAGGCAAGATTAAATATTAAAAAAGGAGATTTAGTGTTTATCATAAGTGGTAGCAAAAAGATTGTTAAGTCATCTCTAGGAAGCCTTAGAATTGAAGTCGCAAAATCTCTAGATTTAATTGATCCAGAACGCTTAGAATTATGTATCATAAATGATTTCCCAATG
>CAZKFB010000041.1:0-9905 GCA_964551965.1 uncultured Muribaculaceae bacterium | reverse complement strand
TAGATTCTTGATTATCTAGGACAAATACTTCATCATCCACTAATATTTTATTCATGATTATCTATTTCTCCTACATCAATAGTACTAAATCCATTATCTTCAATATAATCTGCTAAGTATCTATCTCCCGATTTAACTATATGACCATTTTTAATAATATTTACTTTATCGGGAACTAGATATTCTAGTATGGATTTATGATGTGTAATTATTAAAACCGAAACTGTTTCATCAATATATTCTTTAATAGCTTCAGCAAGTATTTTTAAACTATCGACATCAAGTCCACTATCAAGTTCATCTAACATGATAAATTTAGGTTTTAATACTAATAAATGTAAAAGTTCATTCTTCTTCTTTTCACCACCGCTCATTGATTCATTTATCCCACGATGAATGAAAGATGAAGGTAATCCTAAACTCTCACAGATTGAAGTAATCATTTTATTAAATTCAAAGAAGTTCGTATGTTCCCCCGTTCTCTCTTCAAGAGCCGTTCTTAACATATCGGCATTCGATACTCCTTCAATTTCCATCGGATTTTGACTTATTAAATATATACCTCTCTTGCTTCTCTCATTAACACTCAAATCTAAGATATTTTCTCCATTGTAATAAATTGAACCGGATACTACTTCATAATTAGTATCTCCCATAATAACTTTACAAATTGTACTCTTACCAATTCCATTAGGTCCCATAAGAGAAACTATTTCTCCATCATTAATTTCCAATGAGAAATTACTTAATATTTCTTTATTATCTATTCTAACTGTTAAATCTTTAATACTTAACATAGTAATCACCACAAAAGTATTATATCATAAAAACACTTAAAAAAAACATATGTCTAGACATATGTTTTTAACTAAAATTCTGTAAGATTGATAGGATAAGTAAGATCATTACACCAATACCTGTACATACAAGCATTTGCATTGTTTTACTTTCCATCTTATCAAGACGTGATTTATATCTTGCTTCACGAGCTTTTTGTTGTAATGATGAAACTGTTCTTGAGAAAGTTAGTAATTGTTCTTGCTTTCTCTCTTGTTTACCTAAACCTAAACGATAAAGAAGTCTCATCATACGCATACTATCTCGAACGGGATATTCCTTAGCAAATTCCATATAAGGATTTATAGAAGAATCACCAGCATTGATCTTTTCAATCATATCACGTAACCCATCTTTAAATATATCAGGCGCATCACCTATTGATTTACCTAAAGCAACGGGAACCGTATAGTGTTGAATTAAGATCTCTAAGTTTTTTAGATAATATGGTAACTGAGTATCTATTAGATGTAAATGTCCTTTATAATAGTTCTTAAGTTGAACATAAGGTAACTTAAACATACCCAAGAATACAGCAAATAATACTAATAGAACTGTTCCTGAGAATTTAGAAATGAATACGAATGACAATACTAATGTTACTAGTAAAGCATTTCTAAAACGTGAATTAAATAGTTTATCAATATCAATTGCATCACCATATTTAGCTTTGGCATAGAATTCAAAATCATCTTCTTGTAATCTTTTAAAATAACCCGCATTGTCATCGACGAATTTATTAATACTAAATCCACCAACATATTGCATAACATAGATTATAATTATTGCAAGTATTCCTAATTCAATATACATTACTACTCACCACCCGTATCTTCATGATAGAATTTTTCACCAGAAATGATGAAATATGAATTTATCCATATTACTGCGTGTAGTAATACTTGTACATAAGGAAGTACTAACATTGCTTTATAGTTGTTCTTATCAAGTAATAATTGAATAAGCATTACTAAGAAATAAAGAGCAATACCGAACATTAAGAACTTCTTATGACTTGCTTCACGATCCATTTTATCTCGATATACACCTTCAACTAAAAGATCGATATCAAGCATCATGTTTTCTAATGATTCACCAGAATCTTTTGCACCTTCTTTAGTAATTTGTAAGAATAATTGGTGCATGTTCTTAACCATATAATAAGGATACTTTTGATTAAACATTTCTACTGCTTCATCAATTGTACCATTTTGATAAGACATGTCAATCATTAAACGTACATCAGATAAAACAGGATCTTCTAAGATTCCAGAATCTCTAACACCTTCAAGTGCTTTAACAAATGATTGAGTTGTATTAAACTCATTTATAACATTTGATGTATATACTTGAATTTGTTCAAAGATAAACTCCGAATAAGTTTTCTTATTTCGTAAGAATGCTAAATATGGAATAAACATAATAGCTGCAACACAGTAAAGAATTGCCATAGCTATACTATAAAAATACATATAACCGATAACGGCAAATAATCCACCAATAAGAATAACTTGTGTAGCATATTCTTTTGGACCATATTCCATTCCTAGTTCTTTACTCTTTCTACGAACTTCTTCATAACTATATGGAGCATATTTGTTATATATTGTCTTTATGCTATTAGCTATAAATTGATATACATTTTCACCATTTTGTTGTCTATATGATAGAACGAAAACAGCGATAACTAACATTAATATCAATTCCATAATAACACTCCTTTCATATATCTTAATTAATTGGATTTACATTACCATTAGCAGGATTTACATTTACTGCATTAGGTGTTTGTACTTGTTGTTGATCCTGTTGTGGCACTTGTTGTACTACTTGTTGTGGTTGAGCAGTTTGCTGAGCATTAACTTGCTGTGGTTGTACCTGTTGTACTGATTGTTGTTGCACAACTTGTTGTGGTGTTGGTTGTGGTGCTTGTACATTAGTTTGTTGTACTGGTGTTGCACTAGGTACACCCATACTATTTATATCATTTATTGCTTTATTAACTTCATTTATCTTTTCCGTTGATTCAGTATTCAAATTAAATGGATCTTCTGAATTACTTGGAGTTCTTTTTTCTTCAACTTCTAAAGCAACTTTATTAGTATCATCAAATCCTTCTCCACTAGGTCCAAGTCCAAACGTATCTTCCGGTAAATTAACATTACCTATTTCTAAGTAATCAATTAAATTCTTCGTTGGATTATGTAATACTACGGTACCATCGATATGTTTTTGATATAGTAAATTACTCTTTGGTACTTGTGTATCAGGATCAACATAGAATTCACAAACCTCAAGAATCTCACGTTGGAATCTTCCCAATCTCTTTGAATAATAACCTTTAACATATATACCAATTTGAACATATCTATGAATTGACCCCAAGAATTGTTGAGTATCTTGACTCGATTCAAGTAGCGAGTACATACGCATTGGTATACTTGATGCTTTATCAGCATGGATTGTTGATAAAATATGGTGACCTGATGAAATAGAGTTACGAACAGCTAGAACAGCTTCCGCAGAACGAACCTCAGATAGTAATATCCAAATTGGGTTCTGTCTCATACAAGCTACTAGTGATTCAGTATAAGATGCTATGTTATTAGTTTTCATAGCAACGATATCACGAGTTGGGAATATCTTATCTAAGTGAAGTTCTAGAGTATCCTCTATCGTAATTATCTTTTCATCTTCTTTTGTCTTGCTTGCCAAATACTTAACCAACTCTGTTTTACCTGAACCAGTTTCACCGGCAACCATTATATTACAATGACCTTCAACACATTTAATTAAAAAGTCATGTATTTGTTCTGTAACATATTGTTCACTTAATAATTTATCTTTATTTAATCTTATCTTTGCTGGTGTCTTACGGATAAGACATGCAATACCATTTGTGGCAATTGAGTCATGCACGAAATTCATACGAAGTTCAGCTGACTCAGCATCTAGAAATGGATGAGCCATATTAAATGTCTTACCCATAACGTTAGAACATTGGAATGCAAGTTTTTCCATAAATGTATTATTTATGTCTGGTCTATTAACTTGAAATATACCTTTAGAAAGAGTTTTTAGCCATACCTGTCCACCATTACTATATGAAATATCGGTAATATCATCTTCCTCTAAAAACTCTTGTAAAGGTCCAAAATCCATTTGATCGAAAATAGAATTTAACATTAGCCTTCACCCTTCTAGTATTTTTTTATCTTTTATCCTTCTACTGGAACTGTCTTACTTAATATAAATTGTTGAATTGCTTCATTAGCAATGCTAGTCTCTTCAGGATTTTCTGAATATTCAGCATTTCTTGGAACCGGAATTAATTCAATCTTATTTGTTGAAATTAATTCAGCTTGATGTAAAAGCTCACTGTAATCGTCAGGAACAACAAAGAATATCTTTGAAGGTTTTGGTTCCTTATCACCATCAGCAAGTGAGAATACATCAACACCATCTTTATCTACCACTTTAGTAACTTTTAAACTTTGAATAAATTTATCAAATATTACTTTAACTTCTCCATCAGTTTTATCTGATTCTGCTTTAAAGTAAATATCAATGTAGTTGCCTGGCATTATTGAACATCCATAAGTTGAATGGAAATCAACATCCAAGGCATACAATGTATATCCGTCAGGAATATTTGATTGAGTAGAACTACTAGCTGTCTTAGCATCCGTTAAAGCTCCCGTATAGAAAAAACTATTTTTAGGAATTTGATATCCATCAGCAACATATCTTCCCAATACTTGATTCTTACTTTGAATCAAAGCATCTCCACTAGCAGTAACAAAGTTACCAGTAATCTTAACTGTTGAAATATGTTGAGTTGTTATTTCCGTTTTACTTGTAATAAGTTGAGCAGCGTAAGGAACAGTAATTGGACTTACAGCTCTATTAACCATATAACTATATACGAAATAAACAACCACTATTAAAGCAATTACTAATAAAAACGTAAGTGTATTAGGATTACTTATAAATCTCTTAATATTAGTCTTTAATCTTTCTGTATCCATACTTTTCCCCTCCTTATTGCATTACCATAACATTTGATTCAATAAACTGTCTTAATTGTTCTGATGAAACTATCGTATCTCCAGCATCAGCAGTATACTTTTCATTTCTAACTACTGGTGTAATTTCTATATCACCATCGACATATTCAGCTTCTTTTAATAGTAAGAACATTTCATCACTTACAGAGAATAATAATTCACTAGGTTTACCATAAGCAATTGAATTCTTAATAATATTATTACCCTTACTATCTTTAACAGCTAATACTCTAATACTTTCAATTAATTTACCATAAATAACTAAGTTATTATTATTTTTATCCGTAGCAGACATATATAAATCAATATAATCGCCAGCTCTAATTTGATTATAGAAAGTTGTATCCGCATTTACGCTTAAACTATATATAGTATGATGAGATTCAATATTAGCAAATGCTGCATCCGGCATCTCATCAGCTTCTTTTAAAGATTCTTTATAGAATAAACTACCTTTAGAAACATTAGTCTTAAAAGAAACATATTTACCAACAACTTCTTGAGTTTGTTTAATTAAGTTATCCGCATTATTAACATATTCTGAAGATATACGTATTCTACCTATCATGTCAGAAGTAATTAAAGTTCTTGATGGAATATCTTGTTTAGCATAAGGTACTGTTATAGGTGAAATAGCTTCCCTAACGCGATAATTATAACCAATTACTAAAACGGCTACACAAGCTAAGAAACCTAAGATTGTAACCGTATTTCTATTACCAATAAATCTACGTATTATTCCAGAACCATTTTTTTTAACTTTTCCCATTTTCATTCCTCCAAAAGTATTTTTTCAATTGTCATAACACTCTACTATGACAATTATAACACAAAAATATCAATTATCAAACAAAATGAGTACACTTTATGTTAAAATGTATTCAGGTGATAAAATGCATAATTTAATTGAAATATCAAAGGCAATTGGTAAATTAATACTATCTAATATATTTATCTATTTCATATTTGCTATTTGTTTTCTAATGACAAATAAAACCGATATTTCCTATTTAATAAGTTATATAATAGCAACTTTAGTACTTATTATCTTAAATTATAAATATTTAAGTATTGATTTTAAGAACATAAAAAAAGATTATAAAAAAGTATTAATAAATGTCATATTATTTACAATTCTTTTTACAATCTTAGTTAATGTTTCTAATTATTTATTATATAATTTATCAGGTAGTATTGCCGATAGAGAAATGACTAATGAGACTCTTGTATTATCAAGTCCCTTACTAATGTTTATAACTATTGGCATTATATCTCCAATATTTGAAGAATTAACTTTAAGATATCCTTATCGCAATATTAATATTAATAAATATGTAAAATTACTAATAATGACTATTTGTTTTGTTATATTACATTTAACAACTATTAATAACATATATGATATTCTATATATAATACCCTATATATTATTAAATCTAGAATTTGGATATAGCTATTTTAAGAGTAATAATATCTATGGAAGTATCTTAATCCATATTCTTAATAATTCAATAGTAATTATAAGTCTATTATTAAAATAAAAAGGAGTTAATATGAAAGAAGAAGCAAAAGAAAAGAAACATTATTTAAGAATAATAATTATTAGCATTATTCTACTTATAACACTTACTATACTCTATGCAAGGTTTGTTGGTACTACAGGTTTAGTTGTAAAGGAATATCCTATTAAGACTGATGAACTTGCTCCCGAATATGATGGTTTAAAAATAATTCATTTTACTGATTTACACTATAAGAGCACAGTCGATATTAACTATGTAAAAAAATTAGTTAAAAAGATTAATGATTTAAAACCCGATATAGTTGTGTTTACCGGAGATTTAGTTGAAGATAATGTTACTTTAGATGAAAATGAAGTAAAAGAACTAACTAAAGAATTAGATAAAATAAATCCAACTATTGAAACTCTAGCCGTTATTGGAAACCATGACTATGATCATGATTACTGGAATCAAATAGTTCCTAATCTAAGTTGGAGAGTATTAGATAATACTTATGAATATGTTTATTCTAATAGTACTACTCCTATTCTTTTCGTTGGATTTGATGATTTAAGAGAAGGAACTCCCGACTATGCTAATGCATTTAGTTATTTAAATACAGATTCTAATGAACGATATACAATCGTTCTTGCTCATGAACCTGATCAAATAGATGAAATTAAAGAATATAACTTTGATTTGTATTTAGCAGGTCACTCACATCTAGGGCAAGTAAGAGTTCCTCTAATTGGAGCTATCTTTACACCAACCGGTTCTAAGAAATACTACGATGAACACTATAAGATAAATGATACTGATATGTATATATCAGGAGGTTTAGGAACATCCCTATTAAGATTAAGATTATTCAATCGACCAAGTATTAATCTCTATCGTTTTTACACAAAATAAAAACTCCTTCATAATATAAAATAGAAAGGAGTTTTTCTATGTATGAATATCGCGGAATGCCAATGAATCCCGGATACGATAATCGCTTTGGAGGATTCTTAGTTCCCTTTTTACTTGGCGGGCTTGGAGGTTCAGCTTTAGTAGGTTTATCAAGACCAAGACCTGTCTATGTTAATCCCGCACCTTACCCATATCCATATCCAAATTATTATCCTTATCCTTATTAAAAATTATTGAAAGAATAATAATAAATGACAATACACTAGAACCACCATAACTAACTAAAGGCAAAGTTATACCAGTAATTGGGAATAGTCCTATTCCCATTAGTTCATGAATACTCTCTTGAAAGAACTTTAATACTAATGTCGAAAAAGCAATACAAGAAAAATAACCATAACTATTCTTAACTATCGATATAAGATTAAAATTAAATTTCAAATTAAATATTAAGAAAACTATTATACCTAGTATTCCAATATTATGAATAAGATAAGAGAATGCAAAATCAGTAGTTTCTTCCGGAATATATAAATACTCGCTATTACCAATGAGTTTAGATGTACCTATATTAATTAAACTTCTCTTAAGTTGGAATGTATTAGCATCAAATAAGTCAGTAATACGATCTATTCGATATATAAAAGAATCTCCTAAGATATCAATTAAGAAACCTTTATTGATAAATATTAGACACAAAAAAGATACAAAAAGGGAACAAATAATAAACATAATTACAAATATTCTCTTCTTATTCTCTTCTTTATAAAAAAGAATACTTATTAATATAATTAAATAGAATATTACATTACCAGTATCCGGTTCTAAGAAAGTTAATATACTAGGTATTAATGTTAAGATAATACTCTTTAATTTATAATGTTCATATCTATTAACAACAATACTTAAAAGTATTATTAATACTATTTTCATAAATTCACTAGGTTGAAAAGATATACCAAGTATATTAATCCATGCCCTACTTCCATTAATAGAATTCCCAAATATTAAAAGATATAAAAGTAATACATTAAATAATATATAAAAATAGAATACATATTTAATATATTTTCTCTTCATAAATATTACGATTAATATTCCTATTGCATAAAATATTATTGTACGTAAAAAAAGATTCGGGTAATGAACTAGATTTATAGAAGAAAAGATAAAATAAATAATTAAATATATTATTAAACGTGCTTTCATATTACTATTTTAATCATAATTAAGTAATATTATTCATATATTATTATAGGTGAATTAAATGGACTTACCAAAAGTATATCAAAATAATAATATAAATTTAGATAACCACGATCAGACAATCTACTATTCAAAAGATAAAGTTCTCAAAAACAATTCTAATGTCAAAGATAAAATAGCTAATATATTTAATCGAAGATCTTATATCTATAAAATAAATGTTGAAATAGAAGATAATGATAAAACTTACAGTACAACTATTATTGGTAAAACCGATAGATATTTAATAACTATTAATAATGAACTTGTTCCCATTAATAATATTAAAGACATAAAAAAACTAGATTAATAATCTAGTTTAATTTTCCAAGAACGACTGTAGAATCTACTTTACCATTATTTATTTTATCTTTATAACTTTCAACAAATCTTTCAACATAACTAGAAAGTTCTTGGGGATTATCATAGCCAATAACATTCTTAAGTAATTTTTGATATTTTTCTTCATAACCAATACTTCTCTTAGCTAAGGCAAGTATTGGTTTTTTTAATAATATAGCTTCCTTTAATTCCATATTAAATCCCGTATCAGGATTTGTTAAATCAACGATAAATATATCTGCATGTTCCATTAAGTCTTTATAATATGTATCTTTATTAGCATTTGTTTCGGGGAAAATTAAAGTATGTTTAGATAAGATATTACTTCTTAAAACTGGCAAGTAAATATCATTATTATAGTCAATTCTACGCGAATGAACAAAATAAACTTTTAATCCGCCTTTTTTCATATTATCACCATTTCTATTATAACATAATCATTTGTTAAATAATTGATACTATGTTATTATTATACACGAAAGGGTGTATTTTTTACATGGAAATAATCGGAGTAATCGCGGAATATAATCCATTTCATAATGGACATTTATATCAATTAGAAAAAATAAAAGAACTATATGAGAATTCTCTAATAGTTCTCATTTTAAATGGTTATTTCTTAGAAAGAGGTATACCTTCTATTGAGACTAAAGAAGAGAAAACAAGATTAGCATTAAAGTATGGAGTTGATATCGTTATTGAATTACCTTTTGTATTTGGAAGTAATTCAAGTGATATCTTTGCTTCCTCTTCTATTGAGTTATTAAATGAATTAGGTGTTAAAACTTTAGTATTTGGTTCAGAATCTAATGATGTTGAATTATTAACTAGTATTGCTAAATATCAAAGCACGGAGGAATTTAAAAATAGTTTAAAAGATAATCTAAAAAAAGGATTAAACTACCCTACAGCAATGAATAAAGCCGGTTTAAGAAGTGTTAAGGATCCAAACGACCTATTAGGCATATCTTATATAAAAGCTATCTTAGATGGTATTTAT
>CAZKFB010000040.1:7935-10904 GCA_964551965.1 uncultured Muribaculaceae bacterium | reverse complement strand
TATTCTATGAAAAATAAAAAAATTGTTATTTGCATATCTATAATTATAATTGTGTTACTTATTAGCGGAGTAAGTTTACTTGAAATTAAAAATTTTTCCGGAAAGAAAGTTGATAAGTCTACAAAGACTACCACAACAGTTGAAATAACAACAATGCAAGAAAAAGTGGAAAACTCTACTGAATTAGTAGGAATTACAACCAAAATTAGTGAAGTAAAGACTCAAAAAAGTACTACTAAAAAAACAAAATCGACTAGAGTAACAAAGACAACTAAGAAAGTAAGTACAAATCCAACTAAGAAAGTAAATGAGAATAAAGAAACAACTATTTTAGATTCCGAACCTGTATGTAAAAACTATAAATTACCTAATGGAGCAGTTTTTATTAAAGACTTCGGAGAAAATGGAATATCCGGAATGTCCTCTGAATTCTTTAAGGCATATGAAGATATTAATGCCTTTGTTGATAAAGAATTAGTTACTGGTCTAAATGAAATAGAATCTTGGTTCGAATATCACTCAGGTGTTCAAAGTGATGGACTTCCTGTAGTGGTGTATTGCTCTGATGGCTATACGGTAAGAGGAATTTATTCTTATGTTAATGTTCATACTTACATAGATTCATCAAATAATATGAAAAAAATCGCCGAGGGATTTATGAGATCTGATGGTAGTGTAAAATGGAGTTGGAAAAAAATAGATTGTGATGTCAAAAGATGCAAATTAAAAGAATAATAAAATAAAAACAAGGAGAATATTCTATGAAAAATAAAAAGGTTATTATTTGCATATTTGTAATTATCGTTGTGTTACTTATTAGTACATTAAGTTTACTTGTAATTAAAAATTTTTCCGGAAAGAAAGTTGATAATTCTACAAAGACTACCACAACAGTTGAAATAACAACAACGCAAGAAAAAGAGGAGCTGCCAACTGAATTAGTAGGAACTACAACCAAAAGTAGTGAAGTAAAGACAACAAAAAGTACTACTATAAAAACAAAATCCACTAAAGTAACAAAGAAAACTAAGAACAATAGCACAAATCCAACTAAGAAAGTAAATGAGAATAAAGAACCAACGATTTCAGTTTCCGAACCTGTATGTAAAAACTATAGCCTACCAAAAGGAGCAGTTTTATATAAGGATTTTGGAAAAGATGGAACTACTGCAATGTCAAACAAGTATTTAGAGGTTCATCAAAGTCTTGATACTCTTTTAGATAACAAGCTATATGATATTATTGATGAATATAACTCATGGTTCGAATATAATCATGACAGTAAATATTCTGATAGTCTCGTAAAACCTGTCTTTTGCTCTGATGGCTATCATGTAAGAGGGATTGTTGGTGAGTTGACTATTCATTCTATATCTCAAAACAAAACTTTAGCAATTGGGTATATAAAACCAGACAAATCGATGGAGTGGATTTATAAAGATACAACTTGTCCACCGGAAATGTGCAAATTAAAAGAATAATAAAATAAAAAAAAGGAGAATACACTATGAAAACTAAAAAGATTATTATTTGCATATTTGTAATTATCGTTTTGTTATTTATTAGTGCAGTAAGCTTACTTGGAATTAAAAAGTTTTCAGGGAAGAAAGTTGAGAATTCTCCTAAGACTACAACAACAGTTGAAATAACAGCAACGCAAGAAAAAGAGGAGAATTCTAATGAATTAGTAGATACTACAACAAAAAGTAGTGAAGTAAAGACAACACTCAAAAATACTATTTCAAAGGCAAAAACAACTATAGTAACAAAGACAACTAGGAAAGAAAGTATAAATCCAACAAAGAAAGAAAACGAGAATAAAGAAACAACTATTTCAGATTCCGAACCTGTATGTAAAAAATATGACTTACCGAAGGGTGCAGTTTTATATAAAGATTTTGGAGAAAAAGGGGCAAGTCGAGGTTTAGATGGATTTGGCCAAATCGATAATGCTATGAGCGAAAGTGATAAGATGATGAACAAAGCGGTCTATACTGCTTTAGATGAATTTGCCTCATGGTATGAATACTATAGGGACGATTATCGATCAATAGGATTCATACAAACTGTTTCTTGCTCAAATAGTGATTATACACGAGGTACAACTATCGAAATCGAAGTAAAACATGGTGATAATGTAATTGCTTCGGGATGGGTTAGACCTAATGGTAGTATTAAATGGACTTACAAAGATACAAATTGTACTCCAGAAAGGTGCAAATTAAAAGAATAATAAAATAAAAACAAGGTTTTAATTAGCCTTGTTTTTTTACATTATTCTGAACATTCCGCTTTTTTATAAACGACATTTTTACTATCAGTTTTTGCAAAATCATTCATAAAGAAATTACATCCTTGATGATACTCGCTACTTTTTTTGTCATCATCACCAGTTTCATCAATAAAAGTAATTTTATCACCTTTATATTCAAGATGTCTTTCAATATCATTATTTGGTCTTAAATTGATAATTTTTTTACCATCTTTAGCAACTATCTCGTAAGTTCCTTCATTTATATAATAACAAGCACAAAAGTTATTTTGTCTATAGAAGGTACCATCTTCATTAAAAACATAAAAGTCATCATTTAATGATTCAACAACTCCTGGCTCAAATTCATCTTGAGTCATGTAAGTTGCACTTATGAATTCTGGTTTAGCAGGCTCTGTAGTCTTTTGATTATCTTGTTTTTTATCTTCTTTCTTTTCTTCATTCTTTTGACATCCTGTTAGTAACAAAGTAAATGCTACTAATAATAAAATAGTTTTTTTCATTTTTTACTCACTTCTTTCTTTTTATATAAACTAATTATATTTTAGCATAAATGTAGTTATGGATAAAGTTAATATAAAAAACTCAATAATCATAAAAGACTATTGAGTATATAAGTTTCACCGAATCCCTTAAATAAAGATTCGTGAATAACATAAATGGGGCGAAATAAGGGAGTCGAACCCTTGCATAATAT
>CAZKFB010000040.1:0-7925 GCA_964551965.1 uncultured Muribaculaceae bacterium | reverse complement strand
AGAGCCACAATCTACCGTGTTAACCACTTCACCAATTCCGCCATGACATGATTAATTTTATCAAAAAAAATATAATTATGCAACATTTATTTTAATAGTTTATATATCAAACATTCAATAACTTATAAAAAGAAGAGTAAAAATACTTTGTTATTAAATTAATTAATTCTTTATGATATAATTGTAATAGGTGATATCATGAAGAAAAAGATAATCTATGGTTTAGTTATCCTTGCTGTTATTGGTATATTAGTTGCCAACTATTTCTATAATGAAAGTCAAAAGGACTATTATCTTGAATGTAACTATGTTACTAAGTTTTCAAATTATAGTGAAACCTTAACATTCCGTTATCTAGAAGGAACTTTATTTAGATATCAAAGAGATGAAGTAATAACTCCTAAAGATATGAAAACTGAATATAAAAAATATGAGGATATAAAAAATGAAGCTCCTAATTATGCGTATTTTGACTATAACATAAGAAATGACGGTAAAAAAATATATGTAACAACAAAGATAGAAGCATTTCATATGATTGATTTCTATAATGATTATACTAAGGAATTAGATATTACTTTTGATGACACAATTTATGAAGTAAAGAAAGAATTAGAAAGTAAAGATTATATTTGTAAGATAATCCGTAAATAGGTGGGATATGAAGAATATTTACTTAATAAAGAGTTCTAGTTTCCATTTAACAGATATGTTAATTAAAGATATATCGGGGAATAATGATAATATAACTATTGTTTCTCTTATGGATACTAGTATTTATAACTGTATTGAAGATGCTTCTTATTTTGGATTATTTGATAGGCCTAGAGTAATTGTTATTAAAGATACTAAATACTTTGGTGGTAAATTTAATTACGAAGAAGAGAGTGAAGCAATTAAAAAATTTTTTAATAATATGGATGAAACTCTAACTATCATATTTGTTTGTGATAGTATTGTAACTACAAAAGATTTAACTAAAACTGCTGTTTCTTTAGGTGCTAAGATTATCGATAAATCAACATTAGAGGAAGAAGATATAAGTAATATTATATCTGACTATACGAAAGAAAAAGGAATTAAGATTGATGCTAAGGCAACAAATTTAATATTAAAAAATGCCGATAATAATATCGATATTGCTCTAACAGAAATAGATAAACTATCTAATGTCGATGCTATTATAACAGAAGCTATAGTTAATGAGTATGGTACTAAAATAGAAAGTGATGAGACTTTTGCTTTTATTGATGCCGTTGTTCATAAAGATTTTAAGACAGCTTTTGATATATTAGATGTATTAATAACTAAGAATACGGAAGTAAATGGCATAATAAGTTTACTTGCTCGTAGATATGCCGAAATGTACATTGCAAAGTCAGTTACACCCAATGATATGAGTGATGATGACTTAGCTAAACGATTGAATTACAAAAAGGGTGGAAAGATCTACTTCATCAGAAAAGATGCCAAAATATACACCTTAGATCAATTAAAGGAAATAATAATTAATCTTTCTATCTTAGATAAAAAAGTAAAAACAGGAACTTCTCCTGTCTATGGATTAAAAGAACTCTTACTTAGTTTGTAAGAGTTCTTTAATTTTATCAGTGTTTTTAAAATTCATTTTAGCAATGCTATTTAATTTATCAAAACCAAATTTCTTAACGATATCAACGCCAATACTATCAACACCAGTACCAGCGCCTTTAGGTATATTCATTCCTAATTCTTGATTTAATTTCTTCATTTCTCCTAAGAAGATATATCTTGATATGATACTTGATACAGCAACTGATAGACATTTATCTTCAGCATGAGTTGAGAAAGTAATGTTTGTAACTTTTTCTACTGAAGATGCAATATGTTCAAAATATTTTTTAGGATATACAAATTGATCCATTACAATCTTGTCATAATTAAATTTATCTTTTTTAGTTAAACCAACAAGTACCTTGTTATGAAGTATAGCTTTTACTTTATTCATATTAGTGATACCAATTCGATTATAATCAGTAGGTGTTAAGATATAGGTTACATGAGGTATTTCTTTTATTAGTTTTGGTGCAATTTGAATAATCTTTTCATCAGTAATTTTCTTTGAATCTCTTACACCTAATTCATATAACATACCTTTATTCTTAATATCGACAAATGATGCTGTAACTACGATAGGTCCAAAATAATCTCCTGTTCCAACCTCATCAGAACCAATAGTTGAAATATTCTTGAATCTATCATCTTTTAATTCTTCATTTTTCTTATCTTTTTCTTGGTTTTTCTTTTCTATTTCAGCTAAACAATCACGATTATTTCTAATTCTTTCTTGTTCTGTCCAATAACTTGCTTCTATGTCAGCACCTATTCCTTGGAACATTAATTTACCTGATTCATATAAAGTAATTACACAGTCATAATCTTTTACTTGGAATACTGAATAGGGAGGTTTATTATCAATAGTACGATCTTTATAAAAATCAATTACCTCATCTCTTAAATTGTCCGATATTTTAAAAACGATAGTTTGTTGCTTCATAACATTTCACCAACCTTATTCTAACATAATTTATTGCTTTTTAAAATATAATTATATATAATTAATATAGGGTGATAATTAAATGACAATATTAGATATAGCTATTATATTTTTTGTTTTACTTGGTGCATTTATTGGTTATAAACAAGGTGCTATTACAAGTATATTAAACATGGTAGGTACTTTACTTATATTTATTATATCTTTTTACTTAAAAGGACCAGTAAGTATGATTTTATTTGAAGCATTCCCATTTAATATTCAAACGGGAATATTTGCGGGAATATCTTCAATTAATTTCTTATTATATGAGGGAATTGCTTTTATTATATGTGAAATAGTACTAAGTTTAATTTTTAAAATCGTATTAAGAGTAACAAAAGTATTTAATAAAATTGTTAATAAATTAGTAATACTTGCTATTCCTAATAAAATTATTGGTGCAGCATTTGGGGCTTTAAGATATTTTATATTTGGATTCTTTATTCTATTTGTATGTAGTTTAATTCCATATACAAGTAAATATATTAAAGATTCAAAATTTAGTTTAAATATTTTAAATAATACACCAATACTTACAAATATTACTAAAGACTTCAATCATTCAATTAAAGATATCTATGCCTTAATTGATAAATATGATGATGAGACTGAAGTAAAAAAAGAAGAAATCGATTATGATACATTAGATATTTTACTAAAGTATGATGTTATTTCCGTAGATACTCTTAAAAAGATGAATGATAACGGTAAAATTAATATTGATAATATAGATGAATTAATTAATAAATATAGTAAGTAGGAAAGAATATGGAAAAGTCTGAATATATAGAATCTAAGTTAAATGAGTTAACTCCTGAATTTAGAAGCAGTACTATTATTGGTGAAGATAGCAAAGAATATACTTTCGAAGATTATATTCGTAGCTATGTTTTAAATAATATGCGAGATGATTTTACTTTTGGTGATGATGACTTTATTAATAACATCGATACTTTAGTATTATTGCATTCACATAATACGGGAATTGATCCTATTGAAAAAATTGAATTACCTAAAATAAATAAAGATCACATATCTGATGCTGTTCATAATTATGTAAAAGAAAAAGGTTATCAAAAATACAATAACTGTTTTATGGACTACAATGATGAATTATTTGGAACATTAGAAACAATGATTGAAGAATTTGTAATTCCCAATGTAGATGATCATGGAAATGTTACTGAATTTGGTGTATCTTATCCTTTTCGTGATTTTATTGATTTAAAGATCAAAGATTATTTAGAAAAAATCGAAGAAGAAAAAGCCTCAATGAAAGAAGCAAAGAAAAATGCTTTAAAGGAAAAGTATCAAGAATACTTAAATTATCCAACTAATGACATTGATTCTTCAATAACTACTTTTGGATTATATATTGATAGATTATCAAGTATGATGGATGAAAATGAGTACGTAGAAGTAGCAGGAAGTAGAGTGAAAATTGATAGAATCCTCGAAAAAGAAATTGTTAAGTGTATGAAGAAGTATGAAGATTTCCGTCATGCCTGTGAAGCTATTGTCGGTAGTGGTAAAGGAACTTTAAATGATTTTAAGAGAATTGCTATTGTTACAAATGCAAGTGTTCCTGAAGGTACAGTAATAGATGAATTGTTAAATGGTATACTTTCTAATATTATGAGTAGACTTAATAAAGAACAAATAGATAGTTTATGTTATGAAATAACTAATATGAATATTAGAAATACAGGAATTTATAATCGCGCCATATCAATGCTTAGAGGTATTGATGCAAACATAGTATGTGAACTTGATTCTAGTGAAGATATCATGATAGCTTATAAAAAAGAAACTCTTAGAGAATTATCTGAAGGCTATGATAATATGGAAGAGTTCACTGTCGAATCTTCTAAAGAACTATATGAAGAATTCAGTAAAGCGCTTGATGAATTAATAGAATTACTAAATAGAAGTGAATTAAGTGATAGCAATCGTCTATTTGTTACTAAAATGGAAGATTATCGAAAATCTATGAAAACGAGATATATCTTCGAAGATGAAAAGTCATCTATTATTAGCACATATCGAAGATTAAAGAGAGAAATGGATAAAGATGATGATGTAAAATTAAATGATTACTATTTCGGATTTAATTCAGTTCAAACAAAAGTTGAAGAACTATTAGAAATGGCCAATAGAATAATTCATATTAGTAAAAAAGATGAAGAACTATTTGCATCTATTGAAAATACAGTTAAGGAATTAAAAAGGTTATTAACTGAAAAAGATAATAAGAAAGAACAAAAATATTAATTAAGAGGTGATAAGATGATTAAACATTTTGATGGAAAAGATTTTAATAAAGAAGTAAGCGAGGGAACTGTATTAGTTGATTTCTATGCTGATTGGTGTGGACCTTGTAAGATGATGGGGAAAGTTCTAGAAAGTATCGAAGACATTAATGTATTAAAAGTTAATACTGATGAATATACCGAACTAGCTTTAAACTATGGAATCATGAGTATACCAACACTAATATTATTTAAAAATGGATCTGCTGTTGATAAACTAATTGGATTACAAAGTAAAGAAGATATTATTAAATTTGTAAAAGGAGAATAATTATTCTTCTTTTTTTAAACTTATTGAACCCGATAATAAAACATGTTAAAATAGAATAGTAGAGGTGGTTGTATGGATTCATTAGAAAATACAAGATTATTTGAAATAGATGAGATTACATGCGCTTTAGTTGAAACAACACTAGATGAAGTTAGAGATGCTCTTGTGGAAAAAGGATATGATCCAGTAAGTCAAATAGTTGGATATCTTGTAAGTGGTGATTCCGGGTATATTACAAATTATAATGGAGCTAGAGATAAAATATTAACTTTAGATCGTGCTAAAGTACTAGAAGTTATAGTAAAGGAATACTTAGAAAACTAATGAAATGTTTAGGAATGGATTTGGGTTCTAAAACATTGGGACTTGCAACTAGTGATAAACTAGGTCTTATTGCAAGTCCTTATAAAACGCTTAGATATGATGATATGGAATCTCTTGTAAGTGAGGTAACCAATCTTATAACTGAATTAAAAATAGAAGTTCTTGTTTTAGGATATCCCAAAAATATGAATAATTCGACAGGCGAGTCTGTTGAACGAGTAATGCGCTTTAAAAGTATGCTAGAAGAATCTACTAAAATGGATGTCGTATTAATCGATGAACGTTTGAGTACAGTAGAAGCTGAAAAGTATTTACTTGATGAAGATAAATCGAGAAGCAACCGCAAAAAAATAATTGATGCTGTAGCAGCTAGTATTATTTTAGATACTTATTTAAGAAAAGAAGGGAAGTAATTATATGGACTCAGAAGAGAGTAAGATGATTATTAAAGATGAATCCGGAGTTGAAAGACAATATTATAAGTTATTTACTTTTGATTCTGATGAAACTCATAAAAGTTATGTTGCCTATACAGATTATTCTAAAGATGAAAATGGCAATATAATTGTAAGAGCTAACACTTATGATCCTACTGGTGCCGATCTATCTTTAAAACCTTTAACGACAGAAAAAGAATGGAAAGTAATTGAAGGTATTTTAGAAACTACTCAATCAGAATTGAAGAGTATAATGGGCAATAATACTAACGGTGATAATAATGAATCTGAGTAATGAAAGTATTGAAAAAAAAGTTACCCATACATTTTCCAAAATATTTATTATTATCATTATTATATTTGCCTGCATCTTTGGATTAACTGCTGGGATATTCATGTATAATTTAACTCCGGTAGATAAAAAGAATAATGAAATAGTAAACTTTAACTTACCTAGTGGATGGGGAGTAATTAAGACAGCTAAAGAACTTAAGGAAAGTGGCTTAATTCATAATGAATATGTTTTTCTTATATATTCAAAAATGACTGGCAATAGTACATTCTTAGCTGGCAATTATGCTTTGAAGAAAAGTATGAGTACTGATGAAATTTTAAAATCTATTAGCAATGGGGAAAATATTGTTAAAGATACCATAGTTATTACTTTTGTCGAAGGAAGAAGATTTACCGAATATGCACAAAACATTGAAAGTAAATTAGGTATTAAAGCGGAAGATGTTATAAAAAAATGCAAAGATAAAGAATATTTAAAATCTTTAATTAATAAATATTGGTTTATAACTGATGAAGTATTAAATGATAAACTATATTATCCCTTAGAAGGATATCTTTATCCAAATACTTATGAGTTCTATAAAAATGAAGATATAGAAAGTGTAATAGATAGGCTTTTATCAGAGACGGACAAACATTTATCTGCTTATAAAGACGATATTAATTCAAGTAAAATGTCAGTTCATAGTTTACTTACGCTCGCAAGTATGATAGAATTAGAGGCTGTAACGAGTGAAGATAGGTTATTGGTATCTGGAGTATTCCATAATCGTTTAAATAATGGGATTTCACTAGGAAGTGACGTTACAACATATTATGCAGAACAAAAGAAGTTTACGGAAAGTATAAATGCAGACATTGGCAAGTGTAATGCATATAATACTAGGGGACCTTGTGTTAAGGGATTACCTGTTGGACCAATATGCAATCCATCATACACATCAATTATTGCAGCAATTAATCCGAGTGATACGAAATATTTATATTTCATTGCTGATAAAAATAATAAATTATACTATGCCGAAACTAATGAAGAACATATTAAAAACTATAATTATTTGAAAGAAAATAATTTATACCCTGAATAGGAGAGAATAAAAAACATGGATGAAATTATAAAAGAAATGGAACGTTATGCGGAAGCTAACAATGTTCCAATAATTGAAAGTGATTCAATTGATTTTATAAAGAAATACATTAAATTAAATGATGTTAAAAAAATATTAGAGATAGGAACAGCTATCGGCTACTCAGCTATACAAATGGCTTCTGCTTCTGATGAAGTTGAAATAACAACTATCGAAAGAGATGAAAAGAATTATCGTGAAGCAGTTAAAAATGTTAATGCTTGTGGATTAGATAGAAGAATTGAAATTGTATTTAATGATGCTTTAGATGTTAATTTAGCTGGCTTTAAATATGATTTGATATTTATTGATGCTGCTAAAGGTCAATATATCAAATTCTTTGAAAAATTTGAAAACTATCTAACACCTTCAGGCATCATTATTACGGATAACTTAAAATTTCATGGACTTGTAGAAAATAAGGATTCAATTGAATCTAAAAATGTTTTGGGTTTAGTTAATAAAATTGAAAAGTACATTGATTTTTTAAATGAAAATGAAGAGTTTGTTACTAAGTTCTATGACATCGGAGATGGTATTTCTGTAAGTTTCAGAAAGAATGATGAAAATGTCAAAAATATTGAT
>CAZKFB010000039.1:0-10969 GCA_964551965.1 uncultured Muribaculaceae bacterium | reverse complement strand
ACAGTGATATAGCTATGAGTTTTGATGAATGTCCTCCCGCTAGTGCATCTCATGAATACCTAGAAAATAGTATTAAGAGAACAATTAGATGGGCTAAAAGAGGTAAAGAAGCCCATAAGAATGAAAATCAAAGCTTATTTGGAATTGTTCAAGGTGGACCTTATGAAGACTTGAGAAAATATTCAGCAATTGAAACTGTAAAACTAGACTTTGATGGTTATTCAATTGGAGGAGTAGCTAATGATGGCGAATCTACAGAAGATATGTATAAGGCAATCGATTATTCCATTCCTTATATGCCTGAAGATAAAGTTCGATATCTAATGGGAGTAGGAGAACCTCGAGATATTATCGAAGGTGTAATTAGAGGGGTAGATATCTTTGACTGTGTGCTTCCAACAAGGCTTGCCCGTCATGGACATGCATTTACTAAATATGGAAAAATTAATTTAAAGAATGCTAAATATAAAGAAGACTTTACTCCGGTAGATCCTTACTGTGATTGTTATACTTGTAAGAACTATACTAAAGCTTATATTAAACATTTAATTAATGCTGATGAAACTTTAGGAGCAAGACTTTTATCTATTCACAATATAAGATTCTTAATTAAATTAACAGAAGATTTAAGAGAATCAATAAAAAACGATAATATAATGGAATATCGTGATACTTTTATGAGGGATTATTATGGGGAAAGTAAGTAATGTATTAATTCTTTTTGGAACTATTTGTATTTTGGCAGTAATTGTCATTACAAGAACAACAATGAAGATATCAGAACATCATGAAGAAAAATTAATTTATGCAATGGAAACTAAAATTCAAGTAAATGCCAAAAGATGTTATTTAGAAAATAAATGTAGTGGAGTAGTTACGTTAGATCATTTATATAAGAATAAATATTTAGATGAAATAATTAATCCCGTTACAAAAGAAGTTGTCAATAAAGAAAGCACCGTTGAATTTGTTGATGGCAATATAGTTATTAGTTACAAGTAAAAAGATTCATAATTATATGAATCTTTTTTTAAAATAATGATAAATTAATTTGATTATCGGGATTTGCTTTAGCAAACTTAACTTCGGATCTAACAAAGTCTTGATTATAGAAACCTATTTCTTTGTGACATTCATTTCTTATTGCATCCCAATTACAATATTCATCATATATTTGAAGTGCTTTAAAATCTTGATCTAATACATAAATCATAAATATAAATAATTCTCTTTTACTTTTTCCAGTAACACTTAGAGAAGATCTTTGTTCTGATAATTGAAATAATATATCATTTAAAGAAGGTATTCCATACTTTTTCTTATATGCAAGAGCATTTTTTATGATTATTTCTAACTCTTCATTAGAAATTTTAAAATTAATACTATCTACCGGATATGTTCTAAAGAACTTATGAATAAAATCTTTTTTTACATTAAATTTTAATTCTTTAGATAAGTAATTTTTAAAGAATGATAATTCATATTGAATAATAATTTGATCAGTAATACCAACTTCTTCACGACACTTTGCAACAAATTCAAGATTTACTTCATTTAATGAACTCTTAACAAAATCGTTATCTTCATTTTTTATTTCTTCTTTATCATAAACTTCAGATTCGAAGTACAACTTTAATAGTTTAAGTTCTGGATCAAAAAATCTAATAATAAATAGAATCTTTTCATCAAAACTTAAATCTCTTGATACAGTTAGATATTTTAATACACCTAAGTATTCTTTAACTTTAGTATTTGGCATATAGATTGTTGTATGTTCTATATGTGTTCTTTTATATTTAGCAATTAATTCATCAATTTTCTTGATTGCTTTATCATTAATATCTTTAAAACTATTGAATTTCTTACCTTGTTCATAGAATCTAGTTCTTGCAGTATTATAATCATCATTAATATAACTCATAATAATCCCCCTTCTTTAATAAAATTAATTATAATATTAATTTAATTATTTATCAAGTTAAAATATACTTGTATATTATTCAATAATATGCTAAAATATATTTGCTTTTGTGAAAAAGCTAAATGTAATCCGATGAATATATTTTATGATTATGTGGGTGTATATTATAGAAAGGAGTGGACTTATGAATTTAGTTGATAAAGTTAATGCTAAATCTGTAAGAACTGATATTCCTGAATTTCGTGTTGGTGATACTGTAAGAGTAGATTACAAGATCAAAGAAGGAAAAACAGAAAGAATTCAAGCATTTGAAGGATTAGTAACAGCTATTAAAGGCGGTTCAATATCTAAATCTTTCACTGTTAGAAAGAAATCTGGAGGAGTTGCTGTTAAAAGAGTATTTAAAGTAAATTCTCCATTAATCGATTCCGTAACAGTTGTAAGAAAAGGTATGGTACGTCGTGCTAAACTTAACTTCATTGATGGAATGGAAAAGGAATACAAAGTAAAAGAAAGAAATTAATCTTTCTTTTTTCTTTTCTCTCAAACAATATATATGTTATAATTTATATGGTGATAATCATGAGTGTTAATGAAAAAATAGAAAGCAATAATAGGGAAGAAAAAGAAAGAATAAAAAAGAATACGAGAAAAGCTTCTTTTGATATTTTCTTATCATATATGCCTTATATTATAATTATTGTTTTTATTTGTATAATAAGATTCTTTGTAGCAACTCCCGTAAGTGTTAATGGTTCTAGTATGTATCCAACATTAAAGAATGATGATTATATGATACTTTATAAATTAACAAAGAAAATGCGTGGTATTAATCGTTTTGATATCGTTGTTATTAATACTGATTCAGGACGTATTATTAAAAGAGTAATTGGTTTACCGGGAGAAAGGATCAAATACGAGATAGAAAAAAACGATGATGGTGATGAAGTAGGTGTTTTATATATCAATGGAAAAAAAGTAAAAGAGGACTTTATCGATGATATAGCAAAGAGAAATACTTGTAATGATGATTGGATAATCTGTAAAGGAGAATATATTATCCCGGAAGATGAATACTTCGTTATGGGAGATAATCGTGTAAATTCCATTGATTCAAGAGTTATAGGTACAGTTAAAGATAAAGATATTCAAGGGATAGCAAGACTAAGAATATTCCCATTTAATAAATTTGGAAATGTATATTAAAAAGAACTTCGTTTGAAGTTCTTTTTTATTGATATTCTTTATCGATTATTTCATTAAATAGATTTTCAATGAATGTTCTATTTAATCCATAATTATATCTTCGATGTGATTTTTCATAGTTATCTGTATATTCATTAAATGGTATAAGTTCAAAATTATTAATATTTTTATCATAGTAGTTAATTACGGGAATTGTATTTATATCAACTATTTCCATTTTATTATTTTCATATTTAACTTTTACTTTAGATAATAGACCAATTTGATAGGCATTAGTAACTTTTCTTTGTAATGCAGCATCTCCCATATTAGGCAATAAGTTATCTTGTGACGCAAAGTTTCCCATTGAATAATATACTAAAGTTTTATGTTCATCACCAATGATATCGATTGGTTGAATAGTATGGGAGTGACTTCCAACAATTATATCAACACCAAGTTTATTTAAAAAGTTGGTAAAATCTAACATCTCTTGATTAGGCTCAAATAAATATTCACGTCCCCAATGAACCATAACTACTACAATATCCGAATTATTTTTTAGATTAGTTACTTCATTAGTAATTCTATCTTGATATTCTTTAGTAAATGTACCAGTTATTGGATCTTTAAATAAAGCAATCATATCTCTATTGGTACCAAATGCGGGTTTATTAGTTCTATTTGTATAGGCAAGAAAGCCAACTTTAACACCATTTACATCAATTATTCTATTCATATTTCTATCTGTATTATCATTATAAGTTCCAACAGTTAAAATATTTGTCTTATTCTTAAAGTAGGCAATTGAAGATTTAATTCCTTCAATACCTCGATCATTGGCATGATTATTGACTGTCGATAAGATTTGTAAATCGAGTTTACTTACTAAATCACCAATGTATTCTGGAGCACATAAACTATATCCTTTAATACTTGTATCCATATTATCATTACCAATAATAACTTCCATATTGCCGAATGTTATATCATCATTTTCAAAATATTTACTTACTTTATTAAAATAAATATCTTTATTATATCCTTTATTAATTGCTTCATAAAAAGAGGGCTCAAATAATAAATCACCAATAAAAGTGAAATTTATTTCTTTACTTTTATCTTCCATAACAGGCTTTTCCGTTTCTACTTCTTGAGTTAATTCGCGTTTAATATATATCTTATTAAGAAGACAAATATTAATTGGAATTATTATAATAAAAATATATAATAACAATAATTTATTTTTCATAATATCACCAAACTTATAATAACATAAAAGATTTAAAATTAATATGCTTAATACAACAAATATGGTACAATTAAATTGTATAAGATTGAGTGAAATTAACAAGGAGTAAATATGATAAATAGAATATTAGTTGAATTATATGATGATTATGAAAAAGGCAACCTAGAAAGTTTAATAGAGTTTACTAATAAGACATTTCCTCAAAATGGAACGGATAAGTTATTTATTGGATGTGTCTTAATAATGTTCTCAAGACCTAGTAGTTTTAAACCAAGATATGGTAATACAAGAGAAAAACTTTATTCAATTGTATCATCAGCTAAAGAGAGTATTGGTTCAACTAATTTACTTGCTTTCTATGTAGATAGAATTAATACGGAGCCAGGAATTAGTAAGTGGCTAAGTGATATAGTAAATGATGAAAAAATAGATGAGTATGCCGATTTAATTCTTGAATATTTAGACCAATTTAAACCACGATTTGTTGAAGATTTAAAGAAATATGACAAAAAGATTGAAGAGTATATAAAAAGTAAGCAATAGGAGTATATACGTATGGATAAAATATTTTTAGAAGTTCCAACAATTAATCGAAAAGAAGAGGCATTAGAATACTTAAAAGAAATATTAGAATATAAATCAGACTTTAATGGTACTGGTAGTATGGATGAGTGTTTAAGTGATCTAACTTACGAAGAATGGTTAGTAGAACTTGAACATCGAAAAGACATCGAATATTTAAATAGCATAAATAGACTACAATCAAAAACTTTCTTTTGCATCAGAGAGCTGGATAATAAAATAATTGGTATGTTAAATATTAGATATAATATTCCTGAAGATAAATTAGAGTCTTGGGCATCTCATATTGGCTATGGAATAAGACCTAAAGAGAGAAATAAAGGATATGCTAAAATTGCCTTATATTTAGGTTTATTAGAGGAACAAAAGTTAGGTGAAGAAAAAATTTTATTAGAATGTACGGTAGATAATATTGCATCAAATAAAACTATATTAGCTTTAGGTGGAAAATTGGAAAAAACAAAAGTAGACGAATATGATAATGAAATGACTAACTACTATTGGATAGATGTTAATGATTCAATAGATAAATATTCAAATAGTTATAGAAAATATATAGCTGATAAGGAGAATATATGAAAAATATCGAAACAACTTTATGTCTATTAAGAAGAAATGATGAAATATTACTTGCTTTAAAGAAGCGTGGATTTGGTGAAGGTAAATATAATGGAGTAGGTGGCAAATTAGAATTAGGTGAAACTCCTGAGCAAGCTATGCTAAGAGAAACAAAAGAGGAAATTAATGTTATACCTACTAAATATGAGTTTAATGGTGTTATTGAATTCATTGAATATTATAAAGGAGAAAAACAACATCTAAAATTTTATCTTTATATAGCAACGGAGTGGAAAGGTGAACCTGAAGAAACGGAAGAAATGAAACCTTACTGGTTTAAACTAGATGGAATACCTTATGATAATATGTTTAAAGATGATTCTTTTTGGTTACCATTAGTTTTAGAGGGCAAAAGATTAAATGCCAAATTCGAATTTGATGAAGAATGGAATTTAATAAATAAAGAAATTGAAGAATTAGATTAATATAAATTTGCATTATTTAAAAAATCAGGTATAATAACATCCAGTGATGAATTATGAGAGAAATTGAAAGAACAAAAGCTTATATAGATGAATTAATCAATATTGAAGATTTAATAACTAATTATTCCGTAGGATTAAACGATGGAAGTTTAAATATTGGTGATGCTAGGAAGCAAATTTCTGGCCTTGAGAAAAATCTTATAATAACAAAGTTAAATCCATCATATATGTATGACAATCCATATAATAAAAATATTCATATAGATAATTGGTTAGTTGGGAATGTATATTTATCAAATCTTGATAAGCATGAAGGTTATACAGTACATGCATATGAGATGCGTTCACGTGATCCTAAATCTTTAACAACAATATTTAGTTACTTTTACTTTCCTGAGACAATTCACTACCCATCTCTAGGAACAATTTTCCCTGATACTAAGTGGATGGGAGTTGAACCATCAGAAATAAGTTCGTTTGCTCCATTTATTAAAGAAGCTCACGGGAAAATTTTAGTCATGGGTTGCGGATTAGGTTATCTTGCTTATATGTTATCAATCAAAGATAATGTTGATAAAGTTACAATTGTTGAATTAGATCCAAAAGTAAAATTAATGTTTGAAACTTATCTAAAACCACAAATGAATAGTAAGATAGAAATCATTGAAGCTGATGCTCTTGAATTTTTGGATGTAGAAGATATATCGAAATATGATTATTGCAGTGTGGATATTTGGTATGGTGCTATGGACTTATTTGAAATATATCCAAGATTATTGCTTCTTGAACAAAAACATAAACGAACTAAATTTCATTATTGGTTAGAGGAAGACTTGCATGTCGTTTTAGAAAGAATTTGGATGATGTTAATTCAAAGGAAATTAAATGGTCAAGATATTTGTAATGATTTGAAATTATTTACTGATATTTTAAATTCACAAAATATTGAAACAGTTGAAGGAGTAAAATCATTCTTACATGCGCCAAAAAGAGAAATAGTAACAAAATGGGCATTAGATAATCCTGAATATGCAGTTAGACAAAAGAGTTTAGTTCAGTCAATAAGAAAGTTAAAATAATAATAAAAGTGCTTTAAGTGCTTTTTTATTATCTAAAAATATAATATAATTTATTATGGAGGTAATGATATGGAAGGTATTGTATATCATGGAAGTCCCGATGGTAATATTGAAGTTTTAAAGCCACATAAGAGTACACATCAAAAAGATTGTATATATGCAACGGAGAAAAAGGTCGTGTCTTTTCTATTTATGGGTAAAGGCAATGGAGATTTAGATAAAAGAATATCTCATGTCGATGGAAAAATTGAATTAGTTGAAAGAAGACCAGGAATACTAGATCAAATATATAATAAAGAAGGATATCTATATGAATTAGATGCATCTACTTTTGATCACTATGACTATTTATGGAGTCAAGAAGTAATATCTTTTGCTAGTGAAATACATCCTTTAAATGTAACCTATTATCCATGTATATTAGATGCTATTAAAGAGGAAGAGAAGAATGGAAATATTATTATATATAGATATCCCAATCGACCTGATAATATGCCATTAGATAATTCAGATTTAATTGAAAAATATGTTAAGTTTGAAAAGCAAGGTCTAAAAGGATCTATTGATAGATTATTAAGAATATATCCGGAATTTGCCGAATACATAAACAAAGGTGAAGAAGTAGTTAAAAGTAGATAAAATAAATATTTAAATTAGAAGGAGAAAAAATGAAAACAGAAAAGAATATTTTAATTGCCTTTATTTTAAATATATCATTTTCAATATTTGAATTTTTGGGTGGATTACTAACCAATTCAATAGCAATTCTTTCTGATTCAATTCATGATTTAGGAGATGCTATATCAATAGGTATATCTTATTTCTTGGAAAAGAAAAGTAAAAGACAACCTGATAAGATATATACTTATGGATATGCAAGATATTCCGTATTAGGTGGGATATTTACTACAACAATTTTACTAGTGGGTTCTATTTTAGTAATTATTCATGCTGTTGAAAGATTATTTAATCCTATAGAAGTTAATTACAGTGGAATGATTATATTTGCAATAGTTGGCGTTATATTAAACTTTATAGCAGCTTATGTTACTAAAGAGGGAGATTCCATAAACCAAAAAGCTGTTAATCTTCATATGCTAGAAGATGTTCTTGGTTGGATAGTTGTTTTAATTGGCGCAATTATCATGAAGTTTACTGATATAAAAATACTAGATTCAATCATGAGTATTGGGGTATCTTTATTTATATTGATTCATTCATTAATGAATTTAAAGAGTATATTAGATGTATTCTTAGAGAAAACACCAAAAGATATTAATATTGATGAATTAAAGAATCATTTACTAAAAATAAAAGATGTAGAAGATATCCATCATATACATATATGGAGTATTGATGGAAGTAATAATTATGCAACAATGCATATAGTAACAAAGTCTAATGATATAAAATCTATAAAAGAAAAAATAAGAGAAGAACTAAGCGAACAAAATATATGCCATGCAATAATAGAAACCGAAGATGAAGTATGTTCTAATCCCGAATGTCATGTTGAATTTCATAGTGTAGAACATCACCACCATCATTAGAATAATTAATAGCGACTTGAAGGGAAGATAGATAATTTGAAATGTATTATAGAATATATCGGAAAATCAAGACAAGGAATACCTAAATATTATTGTACTGTTCATAAATCTTTTGCTTATGATAAATTAGGAAACAAACTTGATGAATGTCTTTGGGAAAATAAAGATATATTTGATAATAGATTGAACATTGAGCAAACTGAAATTAAAAATATAAGTATTAGATATGAAAATATATTAGAAAATATTATACCTAAAATAAGAATAAATGATAAAAGTTTTAATGGAGTTTTAGAGTATAAGGATTCCATATTAACTTATAAAGATCTTGGCGGAATAATGCTTGCAAAACTAAATAATATGCCTTTAGAAGTAGTAAAATGTAATCATTGTGGTTGTTTTCACTCTGATAATGGACAATTTGCTTATACTCCTCATAGAACTCATTTATGTTTATATTGTGGGCATTTATTTAGAGTAAAAGAAAAAAATGTTGGAAGTGAGCTTGCAATGATTTATGATATACCGTAAATAAAACTAAAAGATAAAGTACTTAGTGTAGATGATTATTGCTGTATAGAATATGATATGTTAAATGGAATTTTGCTTATAAATAATCAGAACGTTAGCAAAGTTTTATATAAAGGTAATGAGATTGACATAGTAAAGTTTTTAAATAATATTTTGAAAAATGAATTTTAATTATATATTACAATTTAGAAAGCAGATTAATTTAATAGAATATCTGCTTTTTTCATAGTATAATTAATGTGTAAATAGTTATATGAAAGTGAGTGGAGTAATATGAATGAAAATATAAGTGTATGTGGTTCTAATTGTAATCAATGTTATTGTCATGAATCTAAAATGTGTAAAGGTTGTAATGCTTGTAAAGGAATAGTATTTCATACTAATAATAAAGAATGTCCTATATATAATTGTTGTGTTACTAAAAATGGATTTAAGAGCTGTCTAGAATGTGATAAGATTCCTTGTGAGATTTGGAAAAAAACTCGTGATCCTAAATATACTGATGAAGAATTTGAAAAGAATATAAAAGATAGAGTTAATTTGTTAAAAGAACAGTTAATATCACAAAAATAAATTACAATTAATAGAATTGATTGGAGAAAGATAAAATGGATAACTTTGGATTTTCAATGCTATGGTTTTGGATAGCATATTTTATTGTTACAAGTATAGGAGTATTACATACAATTTTTAATATTGTCGTATTACACATGAAATCAATGAAAGATAGCCCAGGAATGGGAGAAGGTTATGAAAAAACAAAACCTTGGCATCCTTTATATAATATTATTATATTTCCTATATTTGCTTATCTTTATTTAAACGGTTTAGAAACATTAACTTTATCAAATGTTATAGCAACATCAATTATTTGGGGAACTATAACAGTAATTTTTGATGTAATTGGTTGGGTTTTAATAAAACATCCTTGGTCTTTAACATTTAAGGAATTTTATATTGATTATCAACCTTGGATAACTTTAATATATATAGCAATATATGCAAGCCCATTTATAGCTTATGGAATAATGAATTTATAACAGCCAATTACAATTTATCAAACTCTACTTTTAAGAGGTGTTAAATAAAAGATGGATAATATAAAATAATTTTATGAAAGGAGTTATTTTATGAATCAAGAAAAAATAGGAAAACTAATTGCTGAATGTCGTAAAGAAAAGAAGATAACACAAGTAGAGTTAGCAAATAAATTAGGTGTTACAGATAAGTCGGTAAGTAAATGGGAAAATGGTAAATGTTTACCAGATGTATCTTTATATAAAGATTTGTGTAATATCTTAGGAATAACTTTAAATGAATTCTTTATAGGTGAAAGAATTAAAGAAGAGAAATTTAAAGAACAAGCTGACGAAAATTTGTTTAATGCAATAGAAAATAGTTCATTTACATTAAAAGAGAGAATCAAATATTTTGGCGATAAATGGGATAAAGAACATTTCTTTGAATTAACAATTGCTATGATTATTATAGTTAGTTTTATAATTTATGGATTTATAAAAGATAATGGTATACAATTTATATTTATGATTATAGGTTTTACTTATGGTATATGGGAAAATAATAGAAAAAAAGCATATATTGAAAGAAATGCTTATAAACAAATAAATAATAAATAATTTTAGATTACAATCTATAGAACAAATCGAGAATATATTCATGGTTCGTTTTCTTTTTTATATAATAAAATTGAATATAATAGTTTGTAGAGGAGTATTAATTATGGCAACAACAAATTTAAAATGTTTTGTAATGTTAATTTATAAAGTCTAAAATTGACATATCGTATATTCCTTGGTAGAATAAAA
>CAZKFB010000038.1:0-11460 GCA_964551965.1 uncultured Muribaculaceae bacterium | reverse complement strand
GAAGCAACTAAAGCAACCGGTATAGTTAATACTTCTTCTCCTGCTGCAGAGTTTACTAATATTGGCACTAATATAGTTGCACCAAACATAGCAAAAACATGTTGAATTGCTAATATAATCCACTTAGCAACGGGTGGTTTTTCGTTGACATCATATGTCATCTTTTGCTTATTCATTTCTTTCCTCCTTTGAATATATGGCATCAAACATAACCTTTAAAATTAGAAAAAAGAGCCTCCTATAAGGAAACTCTTTTATTACTAAAAATAATAGCAGAACTAGAACTAGAAAATAAACAATTAACATTGTTGCTTGTGATTCTATTAATTGAATATACCATGCCTAGTTCTTTCATTATGTTCTCACACCCTTAAAATAAGAATAGTATATATTAAATTAAAATGCAAGAATTTTTTACAAATTTTCTATTAATTCTTAGTTTGTATCAACAATTGTTTTTGGCGTTTAATTGAACGTATCTTTAATGTATCAATTATTTGAATGATTAGTGTTTCTTTCCAATTTGAATATGCTTCATCATCATAAAGGATATCTTCATCTATTTCATAAAATGAATCAGTTACATCCGAATAAACTGCACTAATAATATTTCCTGACATATCCATATAGAAAAATATTGATCCTAAATAATCTGCTTCATCAATTCGTGGATAATAACATTTATCCAATAATTTATATCCTTCAAACGAAGAAAATAAACTTCTAAACGATATTCTCAATCCATCTCTAATAAATATTACATCGTTGTCTTCATCATAATTTATTTCACTCACTTGTGAAGTTGTTCTTTGAATTCGATAACCACTTTTATCATCAAAAGCATAAGAATAAGCACGCCATTTACCATTACCAAAACTACATTCAACTTGTTTATTACCATCTTTACTTATAATTGTTTTCATTTTCTTCTCTCCTTTTATAAAATAATTAAAAAAGCTATACAAGAAGTACTTGTATAGCATATTAGTTTATATAAGCTAGTTACAAGCACTACAAATAGCACTTGTACCTACGATAATTAATGTCGTATTAACAAGTGCAGATTATTATGATGTTGATTTAATATTATTAAATTTTTAAACATAATAATTCTCCCTTTCATAAAATTATTTAGAATTATAGCATAACTATTTTTATTAGTCAAAAAATTAACTTATACTATATAAAGTATTTATATCTCTCATCGTATGGAACATACTTCTTAATCAATTTTATTTCTTTTTCACATTCTCTATTAATTCCTGAATTAATAAAATCTTTTGGATGTATCCATCTAAATTCTTGTTTATCACAATCAAATATTAACTTAGGTATTTGAACAATATTATATTCTAAAAGTAATAGATTAAAAAAATATTCATAGATATTCTGTTTTGAAGTAGTAATAGTTCTAGGTATTTGTGTTTCAATTTTATCGAAACCAATAAATTGAACAAGCATATCAGGAGTTGCTTGATGAAACATAGTATCCCAATATTCTCTTTCATCAAACATGCCATCATTATCAAAAGGTTGAAAATCATCGATTTCTGATGGAACAAAATCAGAATATACACCTAATTCAATCAATAATTCCTTTACTGCTTTTTGCCAATTGTTTGCTTGCTTAGAAAAAGCATCAAAGAAATTATATATATCTAATTTAGTTTCTAATAAAGTATTTATAAATTGCATAGTATGTTCATTATATACTCCCGTAGTATCTCTAGATATAATACGATCGTCAAATAAATTGGCATTATAGTTTAACCAATTTCTTAAAGCGTAAGCATTTAATTCATTTTGACTTTCATAAGGAGATAATTCTCTTCTCTTAAAAGATATCATCTTATCATAGTACTCTTGAGGTGTTAAATTGACACGGCAATATTCAAAACCTCTACCATATTTCTTATAGTTTTCTCTTAAATATTTTTCCCCATAATCTTGATCTATTTCCTTTTTCGTTGGTTCATAAAAATCTTCGGATAATCCGTATTTTTGATTTACCAATTTTCTAATTTCAGGATTGCTTTTATAAACATTTAAAGAATTTAAATCATCAAAAAATATTTTGCGATTAAATATTTTATAACGGACAGGATAATCATCATTTAAATATCCATATACATCTTCAAACCTACCATATTGATTACTATTAAGAATTTTGAGTATACATTCAATATCATTTGCTAAATTACATTCATAATGAGATATCCCGGCAGAAAAAAATAAATGATCATGCAAATTTATATACTTAGGAGATACTGTTAAATATAATGGTTGTAATCCTAATTTCATAAATCTTTCATCATCTAAATTTACCATATTAAATTGATGTGGTTGATCAAATTCAATTAATCTTTCTTTTGCAATAGACATAAATACACACTCCTATGAGACATATAATATCACATTTATTTTTATATAGAAAATAAAAAGTTCATAATTTATTATTATGAACTTAAACTATTTCTATAATTGATGTGTTTTTTCTTCTACAGATTGAGAAGCTTTACTTAAAGTATATCTTCCATCAACGATATCTTCTAGCCATACTCTAAGACCATTTTCTGGAGTTCCATTTAATACGTCGTAACCAGAAACCATTCTATCATCAGTTGGTCTTACTCTATAGATAGGTCTATCACCTATCTCATCTGCAGCGTTTTCTAATTCTGAACAACCATTATAGAAAAAAGCCTTTGCAGTTGCATTATCTAATTCCCAAACATTTGCTGTACATGGAAAATACTTTCTCATTGAAGATGACATCATACCTATATGAATTCCTTCAACGTCTGGAAGTCTATATAAAACATATATACTTTCATCTCCCATAGTTTCATTTTCGATTTGTTCTCTTTCTTCATCAGTAATAGGCGTTAGAATTATATCCGGATTATTTAATCTTAAACTTGTCATATTATCTCCCCCTTTTTTTATGATGCATATACTACCATAATTGTTCTCAAATGTCAAAAAAAGAAGTATTGATTAAACACTTCTATTTTTCTTATTACTATTATCAATATTCTCTATTATTTCAGAAATATTTCCCTCTATATGCGTAAGTCCGGTTACAGATGCTCCGATTTTTTGCCAAAATGATAAAGCATCACAAGATTGTACACGATATGTAATAGAATCGAAATTATCTATACCATCATTTTTTGCTAATTCAAAAGTTAAACCAACCATTCTTTTAGCAATACCCATTTTTCTAAATTCAGGCATTACATATAATTCAGCATCCGTTAGTGCTTTTCCTCCGGCTCCATTTTTTACTAATGCACCAAAGAAACCAATAGCAAAAACTTCTCCAGTATCCAAGTCTTTAGCATATTTAACAGATAAATACTTTAAATCGTCTAACCTAGCATAAAAGTTTTCTTCAGTCCATACTTCATTTAGACTTTTTCCGTAATGTTCAATATAAGAAGCACATATTCTTCCAAATATTTGTCTAAAATTATCACTTGTATGATAGTGTAATGGTTCCCAATTAGGATCTTTTAAAAACATATTTTCAAATACATTTAGATTTCCATATCTTCCTGCTATACTTCTATCTTCTTTCTTTACAAAGTATTCGGGTACATCACTATTTATAATTCCCATTGGAAGAAGGTTTATTATTCTAGAATCAATTTCTACTTCTTCATAATCATCTACTAATTGCTTATATAATGCTTTATCTAAATCTATATCTTTTTCATTTACTTTTTTTAAAAATTCAGCATAAATACGATTGCCCGCATTTGCTTCTCTTACAATACCATCTAATCGATAATAATAAAAATCGTTAAAATCAGTATATACATCTTTTTTCATATTAATATCACTCACTTTAATAATATTCCGCCATTAACATTAACATTTTCACCATTAATATAATCTGCATCATTTGATAGTAAAAATACTATTGTATTAGCAACATCTTGTGGATCACAAACTCTTCCGCTTGGATTTACTTTTGCATATGCATCAAAGTCTGCTTTGTTCATAATTGCTTCCGTTAACGGCGTTATAGCAAGTGCAGGACTAACCGTGTTTACTCTAATATTGAATTTTGCAAGTTCCAAAGCAGCTACTTTTGTAAGCATAACTGTACCAGCTTCAGAAATGCATAAAGGAGAAGCATCAGCTAAAGGTCTTTCCGCATATCTAGATGCAACATTTACTATTCTTGGATTATCAGATTTACGCATTAATTCTACAGATTGTTGAATCAAGTAAAAACGATGAATTAAATTAGCATTAATTTCCTTTTTAAAATCATCTATTGCAAATTCTTCAAAAGAACCTCCAATATCAATGGCTGCATTATTTACTAAATAATCTAACTTTCCAAATTTTTCTTTTATTATAGATACTATTTTAAGAATGTCATCTTCTTTACTAATGTCTGCTTTTATACAATCTCCAACAGTTCCATATTTAGATACTTCTTCAACAACTTTTTTAGCTCTTTCATCATCATTTGCATAGTTTAAAATAACTATTGCACCATTTTTAGCAAGTTCTATAGCTGTAGCTTTACCAAATCCCGAAGTACTTCCAGTTATAAACGCTATTTTATTTTTAAAACAATCATATTTCATAATAACAAACCTTTCAAAATATATTTTTCGATTTCTAAAAATATTTTAACATAAATATAGGCATATTAAAACTCGAACTAAAACAGTTCGAGCTATTTATCAATTTGGTGGAGCCGAGCGGACTCGAACCGCTGTCCAAATTACTCTTCATAGTAGCATCTACAAGTTTAGATAGAAATATTAATTCGCAAGTAAAAATGTATCTATCGGCCTAATACCTGCTATCTCATAAATATTCATTTATACCATTAGAGATCTAATATAAATATATTCCACATATATGAACCAATAAATTAACTATGGAAGATTAACTTATCAGCACTCCCTGCTATATTAAGCAGCTACTGGAGCAAAATTAAAATTATTGTTATTTATTTTAAATTGTGCCACTTAGGATTGGCTACCACTTGCAACTAAAACAAGACGATAATCTGTCGAAACCAAAAAACGGCCCCGGATGTACCAATATTACCATAAATAGGCGTTTTTATCAACAATAAAGGAAGATATTAATTATCTTCCTTTTCATCATCTTCATTTAATTCAATAATATATTCACCAGGCTTAACAAAGTAATATTTCTCTCTTGCATACTTAAGTACATACTCGGTATCCTGTAGTTTTACTACTTGTCCTTCTAAGTTTTCTTCTGACTCTAATAAATTACTGTACTTTTCAGATAGTTCTTCTTTTGTCTTTTTATTGGCATATATCTGTTTCCAAGTATTAAAACAAGAGAAAGCTAAGAATCCGCCAATTAATAAAATCATAGCAACATAAACTAACAATCTTCTTCTATACTTTACCATATACATGCCTCCTATATAAACTATATCAAATTTAACATAAGCATGTCAGTATATTTACATTTTTGTTTTCTTATTTACATAAGTTTTTACAACATAAGATATGTAAATAGCATATAGGATATCTAGTACTACATATTCATTAAAAATAAAAAAGTTATATTTATAACAAACAAAAGTAAAAATGAATGTTGATAACAATACAATTATTAACTTTATTATCTTATTAAAATTGATTACGAGAAAATAAAATGAAGATAAGAGAAAAGATACTATAAAAATAATAATTAAATATATTAACTGACTCATTTAAACAATTTATTTATTAAAGACTCTCCTGATTTTCCGTTATCTAGATATGTTAGGGAATCAATGTTGCCTTTGATTGATACATTTCCGTCGATTGTATCTAGTTTAATCATTTCTAAACTATTTCCTTTGATTACTATATCTCCCATTACTGATTCCAATTGAAATACTTTATCATCGAAATTAACTATTCTCTTAATTCCATTGATAATAATGCTTTTACGATCTACTAACTTAATAATATGATTTGTGCTATTCGTCTCCATATTGCCTCCTAATTAAGTATATTTACTTGCATAAAAAAAATTCACATAAAGTGAATTTTATTCTTCTGATGATTCAGCTCTTTTTACTTCATTCTCGTATTCAGCTAAAATAGCATCAGTAAAGATCTTACGTGCTTCTTGGTTAATTGGATGAGCTATATCTCTATATTCTCCAGGAGCTGTTTGCTTACTAGGCATTGCTAAGAAAAGACCGTTGTCTCCTTCAAGAATTCTAATATCATGTACAACAAATTGATTGTCTATTGTCACAGATGCGAATCCTCTCATTTTGGAATTTTCTTTTTCAACTACACGTACACGTACATTTGTAATCTCCATCCTACATTCACCTCTCTATTATACCTTAATTATAATTCAATTTTTATTGAAATGCAATAAAATTTTATCGTGGGTATCCAACATACATCATACCTTTACCTAAAATACCACCTAATCCACTTTTACCATATTTAGTTTTATTTAATAATTCTTTAATATCTATGGTTTTATTCTTATCAGTTAAAGATATATTAGTAGCTATTATTGCGGGGTCTAAGGCATGAATATTAACTCTTTTAGGACTAGAGGCAAAGTTTGAACCACTTTTAATTAAATCTTCATAGTCACTTTGACAAGCACCAGCAATTATTACTAACTTTTCGTGACTAGATTCATATTCACGAGCTTTTCTAACTGATTCAATAAAGTATTTAGAATTCTTATAATTATTTATATTAGCTTTATCTCCTAATTTTTCATAGTAGGCATCATGACCAGTAATTACTAATATATCCGGTCTTATCTCATTTAATAGTTTAGATACTTCTAATGGCATTTCACTTTCTGTTACTTTTTTTCCAATTGCAAATACGCCTGCTTTCTTATAGAATTCTAATGATTTTTTTAAGTAATCATCATCACCATCTAAGTGCAATATCTTGCCTGGAAGATAAAAGTATTCATCACGATCTACTTTTAATTCTTCTATATCAGGATTAAAGTCATCTCTTGCATCACTTAATACTAAATCATTTAATGGAGCATCAGCTACTAATCTTATATCATTCCCCTTTAAATATGCTATATCATCTATTATATCTGTTATTATAAACACGATATCATTATGGTAACTATTTCTAGTTACTAAATCCCCTATTTTCATTAAATCACCTATAATATTTTATGTAATAAAAAAGAAAGTGATATTTAAATCACTTCCAATTAAATTAATTTAGATAATTCGATAAATACTTCTAATGGTAAATCTTCTGCACGATTATTTAAATCAAAATTATACTTAGCTAATACTTTCTCTATTTCTTCTTTATTATAATTCTTTAAATTGTTTCTTAGATTCTTTCTTTTAAACATAAAGGAATCCTTTAATATCTTGTTAAACTTAACCATATCTACATGATCATTTAATTCTTTTTTCTTAAATTTAATAACTGCACTATCGACATTAGGTGATGGTATAAATTCGTCTCTTTTAACAATAAATTCCATAGATACATCAAAATAATAATTTAGTAATACTGTTATTGATCCATAATCCTTACTCTTATTCTTAGCAGAAAATCTTTCAGCAACTTCTTTTTGGACCATAAATACCATTTCATCAGGTATTATAGTTTCAATAATCTTAAGTATTATAGGTGTTGTAATATAATAAGGGAGATTGCCTAATATAACTAGCTTTTTATAATTATATTTGCTAATATCACTTAGTATATCCCTTTTCATAAAATCATCAAATATAATATCTAGTTTATCACTTTTATATTTACTTAATGGACTTTCTAATTCTCGATCTATTTCATAACATATAGTATTACATTCAAGATTAGATAAATGTTTTGTTAAGGCACCACTTCCTGGCCCTATTTCAATAACTAAAGTATCTTTATTAGTATCAATTAGGGATACTATTCTTGAAGACACATTATCGTGCTTTAAAAAATTTTGTCCATATTTTTTCTTAAAGTTAAAATTCATGAATAATCACTCCAACATAAGTTTATCACAAATATAAGAGCAAAAAAAACATATTTATTTGTGTTATAATAGAAACTAGGTGATATTATGGAATATAATACTTCTAGTATATCTGATAGATTAAATGATTATGCAATTGATCGAATATATGAAATATTGGAACGTTATGGTTCTATATTAAGTGATGAATATATTGAAACATTTGATACTTTAATTGCAACTAATCGAGTCATAACTGTTCATGCTATGGATGAAGAAGTCATGAAACACTTTGACGGCAATTCGATTCCTCCCGCATCCGGACCTAGATCATGGGAAGACGGATTAGTACATATATATCCCTTTATCTATAAGAATACAAATAACGAACAAGTAAAAGATATATATATAAATGAAGGTATAATAACTCATGAATTATTTCACTATCTAATTAGATTAGATGAACTTAATAGCAACCCTGAATACAATGATTATTTTAGCTATTTAAATGAAGGATTAGTTCAATACTTAACGGAAGAATTAGAAGGCAAAAAGTTTACTTCATCTAATTATAGAAGAAATGTTGAATTCGTTAAAGTACTTCTAAATAAATTAGATAATAATCTTAAAGGCATAATAAATAGAAGACTAGATAAAGAAGAGTTAGATATAATAAATGGGATGTATCAAGAATATGTGATGGAACAAAGTTTTATAAATGATCTAAATAATTACTTAATTAAAGTTTCTAATAAAACTAACATAGCTCATGAAAAACTAGTAAATTACTACAAAACAAAAAGCATTCAAGAAATAAAAGAAGATATATACGATCAATTATTAAATCTAAATGATGAAGAATTAAAGAAAGAATTCGATAATATCATTGATAGTTTTGAATCTAAAAACAATAAAAAGGCTTATTAGCCTTTTTTATATTATTTGAAAATCATATACTAAATATGCATGATTACTTATATTGTTATTCTTTTTGAACTTAATATTTAATTTCTTATCTTCATACTCATTAAAATTTAATTCTTCTATTAAATAACATCTATATTGGTCCTTTAATTCACTTTTAAAATCACTTATTTTATATTCTTTGTCATTAATTGTAAGTGTTAAACCTAATTCATCAATTGTACTATCTGTATGTACTATTAAATAAAACTTTTCTTCTCTCTTAATGTCATTTAAGTTTTTATAATCAATTACAATGTCTTGTTTATCAATATAATCTCCATACAGAATAGTATCATAATTATTGTCTCTCATTGAAAGTGGTAGTTCGCCATAAGACTCAGCAATTAACTTACCTTCCTCATTATTAAAATTTTTCCATAAAATAAATGAAGATACTAAAATAACCAAAGCTGTAGCAATAGACATCATGGAAGAGAATAATCTTCTTTCCATCCCCAAAACCCCTTTTCTTGGCTGAATATTATATATGAAAAGGGCATTTTAGTCAAGTTTTGCTACTTTCTATTCTTTCTTAATATACTAATAATTCTAAATAAATGGAATATAATAAATCCAACTAATGGAATACATACAACAATTAACCAACCATATATCGAAGTAAAGAAGAACTCAAATTTACCTATTTTAGGTATTATGCTTATTGTCTTACCAACTATATTATCTAATGTAACATAACCTTCGTCTTCCGTTAAGTTATTATCTCCCTTAGTTATATAGCGGATTTCTCCATCTTCAACATACTTGCTTTTTATTCTATGAGTTATCGTATAACCATCAGAATCTACATAATCAGAATAGAATGTAATAATATCATTTTCTTCCAATTCAGAATCATCATTAACTCTCTTAACAATAATGCAATCATATATTTTAATGGTCGGTTCCATACTAGGACTTACAATAGTAAATATAGATACTAAAGGTTTATTATTCGATTTCGTTAATATATTAGTTGCTAAAAAAACGGACAATAATAGTATCACAGCAATAAGAATAAATACAAAGAAATAAAGTATTCCTCTAATTAGAATTGAAAAGAAACTGTCTTTCATACTATTCACCTATCATAATTATACATAAATTTGAGTAAATAAAAAAGAATTACTTTTAAGTAATTCTTACTTTCTTTCCCATCCAAATCTTAGAACATCATAACTTATCTTTCTTCTACCTACATTTTTAACTGCTTCATCATATGTATTAACAAGTAAATCTAAGTCGTTACCTAAAACACCACGATCTAAAACAATTGCAACTGATTTACTACCACTATTGTCGATTGAATCAAATGTTACAATAGAACCGCAAGGTAAGTTCTTACTAGATGCTACAATCTTAACATTTCCATATTCTAAATCATTATAGATAGAATCTCTATTAACCATATAATCTCCATTACAAGCTAAATAACCACTACATAATGGACAATTAGCTACATAACCAGTTAAATCACCAGTAAAAGTATCTAATGGATAATATCTATCATTCATTTGTATTTCATTTACTTTAAGTGCCATTGCTGATAAATCAATTGTTTTATTTAAGTTTTGATTGCTTAATTTATCAACAGAAGATACTACATTTACCTTTTGTACAGCAAATACGATAGCTATTAATAAAACTAATTTTGATGCTTTAAATATTTTGGTTTTCACATTGTTCATTTACTATCACCTTATATAAAAATTATAACAAAATGCAAGAGTAAAGTAAACATTTTACATTAAGTTTATATAAAAAATATTTCTGATACGTTATTTTCTGTTGTTTTCTCTACTTCACTAATATCTATATTCTTTAACTCAGATAAATATTCAGCTATAGTTCTTATAAATTTAGGTTCATTAGAATATTTTCTAAATGGTTCGGGAGTAAGATATGGAGAATCGGTTTCCAAAACTATTCTATCTAAAGGTAACTCTTTTATTATTTCATCTAATTTAGAATTCTTAAAAGTCATTACTCCACCTACGCCTATATACATACCCATTTTAATATATTCTAATGCTGTTTCTTTACTTCCACTAAAGCAGTGAATAACTCCTCTTACTTTATGTTTCTTTAAAGTATTAATCGTATCTAAAGTTGCTTCTCTACTGTGAATAACTACTGGTAGATTATATTTCTCAGCTAAACTTAATTGATAATCAAATATTTCTAACTGACGATTCTTATTCTCTTTACCATAGTAATAATCAAGGCCTATTTCTCCTATAGCAACTATCTTTTTATTATCTATATTGCTCTTTAATATATCATCAAGGAAACTTGGATTTTCTTCACAATTTTCCGGATGTATACCAATTGCTACATAGACATTTTCATACTTAGTTGATAATTCTAGCATTTCATTAATCGTTTCTTGATTATCAGCTGCCGAAATAAATCTCACTACACCTGCGACTTTAGCATTCTTTATAACTTCATCTAAATCACTAAAATACTCTTTAAATAGATGACAATGTGTATCTGTTAACATAATAACCTCCAAGATAAAAGAAGAATAATTATCTT
>CAZKFB010000037.1:0-11599 GCA_964551965.1 uncultured Muribaculaceae bacterium | reverse complement strand
AGCTTTTAGTCCAATAATATATGAGTAACTAGTTATAAGTAGATTTCTTGGGAATAGAAACATAATAATATTAAATGGACTAGATAGATAATTTAAGAAATTTCTAAATATTGGTAGACCCGAAGCCATATTAAATGAATATACTAATCCTTCGCATGATTTAATTCGATCATAGAATTCTGCTAACATTGGTCCATATTGATGGTAGAAATCGACACATAATAAGGAATTAGTTCCAAAAGGAGTAACATTATTAAGTTTATATAGAATACCTATAATCGCACAACTAATAATGAATGTTAACACATATAATTTGTTTGTTAATATCTTTTTTAAATACTTCATATATTTCACCTAAGTATATTATACATTAATTAAATAAATATAAGAAGATATAAATTTGATATAATAATATCAGGTGATATTATGAAAAAACTTTTAACAATAGAAGATAGTTTAGATTATTTAAGGATTGTTTCTGAACCTGTTGATTTTGAAAAAGATAATATAGATAAAATGATTAATGATTTAAAAGAGTATTGTATTAATAATGAAGTATATGCTTTATCTCCAGTTCAAATTGGTATACCTAAAAGAATTATGTATATAAAAAATACTAATCAAGATATGGATTTAAATAAAGCAAATGGTAAAGATGAAAGTATTGTATTTATTAATCCTCGTATTATTGAAGCATATGGAGAAACTCACTTTTTAGAGTGCTGTCAAAGTTGCCAATATAAGAATGGGGATATAATTGGTGGTGTAGTAAAAAGACCTTATAAAGTAGTAATATCTTACTTTGATCGAGATAATAAAGAACATACAAAAACTCTTTTAGGATTCGAAGCAACCGTATTCTGTCATGAGTATGATCACTTCTATGGCATATTTCATTCTGATCGTGTTAAAGATGCAAAAAGAATGAGTGTAAGTGAAGTAAGAGAATATCGAACTAAGCATCCTCAAATAATAGTTTCTAAAACAAATCCATTTCCTTTAGATAAATATTTAAAATTTAATAATGAATACTAAAAAAGTTGCAAAATGCACTTAAATGTAGTAATATTTAGTAGTTATTAAAAAGGAGTGGAGTTTATGGATAAAATTATAAACATAGCTGTTGTTGCCCACGTAGATGCAGGTAAAAGTACTTTAGTTGATGCACTTTTACAACAAAATGGAGTTTTTGGAGATCATGATGAAGTAGTAGAACAAGTAATGGATTCCAATGATATTGAAAGAGAAAGAGGAATCACTATTTATTCTAAGAACTGTGCTATTAGATATAAGGATTATAAAATCAATATAGTAGATACGCCAGGACATGCAGACTTCTCATCAGAAGTAGAAAGAGTTATTAGAACTGTTGATACTGTTATATTACTAGTAGATTCAGCTGAAGGCGTAATGCCTCAAACAAGATTCGTTCTTAAGAAAGCATTAGAACAAAATCTAAGACCAATATTATTTATTAATAAAATAGATAAGAAAGATGCCCGTATTCAAGAAGTTGTCGATATGACATTCGATTTATTTGTTGACTTAAAAGCGACAGATGAACAATTAGACTTCCCAATCGTATATGGTATAGCTAAACAAGGTATTGCAACTTTAGATGCTAATGATATTAGTAATGGTAGCATTACTCCTTTACTAGAAACAATTTTAAATCAAGTAGAACCATATAAAGGAAATGAAAATGATGATTTACAATTACAAATATCTTCATTAGGATATGATGGATATATTGGTAGACTTGGTATTGGTCGTGTTAATACTGGTAAGATTAAAGCTGGAGAATTAGTTACATTAGTTAAGAATAATGGAGAAGAAACTAGTTTTAAAATTACTAAGTTATTTGTTAATGAAGGATTAAAGAAAGTTGAAAAGAATGAAGCATATTATGGTGATATAGTTACTATTGCTGGATGCGATCATATTTCTATTGGTGATACAATATGTGAACATGGTAAACCAAATCCACTTCCACCAATTGAAATTGAAAGACCAACATTATCAATGAATTTCTTAGTTAATAATTCACCATTTGCTGGTAAGAGTGGTAAGTTCTTAACTAGTAGACATATTAAAGAAAGATTAGATAAAGAACTTGAAACTAATGTTGGATTAGAAGTAGAAGAATTACCAGGAAGTGATGGTTATAAAGTTTCAGGTAGAGGAGAATTACATTTATCAATATTACTTGAAAATATGAGAAGAGAAGGATATGAATTATCTGTATCTAAACCTCAAGTATTATTTGAAACTATCGATGGACAAAAATGTGAACCATTTGAAACAGTTATTATTAATACTCCTTCTGATTATGCATCAACTATTATTAATGATTTACAAGAGAGAAAAGGTATACTATTAAGTATGACTACTAGTGATGATAATTATACTCACTTAGAGTTTAGTGCTCCAACTAGAGGATTAATAGGTTATCGTTCTGCATTTATTACGAATACTAAAGGTGAAGGTATAATGGTTAGATCATTTGATTCTTATAAACCTTATGCTGGAGATTTAAGTACTCGTAAGAATGGAGTACTCGTTTCTATGGAAACTGGTAAGACTTTAGGATATTCATTATTTAACTTACAAGATAGAGGACAATTAATTGTTGGGCCTGCAACTGATGTATATGTTGGAATGGTAGTTGGTATTCACAATCGTGATAATGACTTAAATGTTAATCCATGTAAGAATAAAGAAATGAGTAATACTCGTAGTAAAAGTGCTGATGATGCAATTGCATTAGTTAAACCTAAGACATTTACATTAGAAGAAGCATTGGAATTCATTGAAGATGATGAATATGTTGAGGTAACTCCAGATGATATTCGTATCAGAAAGAGTATCTTAGATCCAAACGAAAGATATAGAATTAATAGAAAATAGTGGTTTGCTATTTTCTTTTTTTTGATGTAATATATGTTCTCAAAAGGAAGATATGTATGAAGGAAGTTATATCAAGTTTATGGCAATATAGAAGACATGTTTTAATCGAAGATGCTTTAAGAAAAAATAAAATTAAAGACTTTGATTCTTCTATTTATGATAACTTAAGAAATAGTATTTATACGGTTTTACCATCAATAATATATATTAAGTATAATCGTCCAACAAAACCTCCCGGAAATTGTATGGAGAGATCTTATATAATTAGTACTGCTATACCCAATTCTTGTGTAGCTTACGGAGATATTCCTGGGACAGGGCGACATTACTGGGTTGAGTGTGATGGGGTATGCTATGATCCAACTAGTTTATCTGAATATGATAAAGATGTTTATTATAAAATTAATAGTATATCTAATGCTGGAATAATTAGTAGAGAAGAACTAGACGAATTAGGTTTTATTAAATATTGTCGTGAAAAGACAATTGAAGATGTAAAAAAAGATCATCTATTAATGGATCAATTATATGCAACTTCAACAATTATTATGCATACTAAAGATTATCAAGAAGATCCTGAATATCAAGAAGATCTTGATAGTTATTTAGAAAAAGTTGGATTATTCAAACAAAGATAGATATTTGTGATATAGTTAAATAAGAGGGGATATAATGAAGAAGTTAAGTTTTGGAGGTACTTTCTTTAAAGATATACTTTTTAATAAAATAATTAGTCTTAAATTATTATTTATTAATAAGATTGTATTATTTAGTGGATTAACTTTAAATGCACTAGCTTTTTTATTGTATTCTTTTACGGGTATATCTTTCTTTGAAAATATAGATTCTTTTCTTCGAATGGCAAACGCATTCTTTGTTATATCAATTCTTACTATAACTCATCGCGTTAGTGTTAATAACTTAAATATTGCTAAAGATGTTTCTCAATTAGAAGATGATGTATTTTTATCAACAAATATTACGGATATTGAAATAGTACCTAAGAATTTTATTCTTTATGAAGATATGCCTTTAATGATATTAAAGGATATATATAAGGATGGAGCTTATGTATTAATTACTACTTCATCTAATGAACTTACTTTTTATGCTGAAGAAGAAAATTTATATCTAATAGAAGATGATCAAGAGTTAGCTGAAGTAAAATCATTGAAATTAAAGCAAGATATTATTTAGAACTTTTTTCAAGTTCATCTAATCTCTTTATTATATTATTTAACATTTTCTTTATATCGTTGATTTCCGTGTTGCTTGGTGATTGGAAATTTTCTAATGGTGAATTGTTCATGTAGGGACTTCCACCTTTTTTAAATCCTTTTGAATTAACATTGAATGTATTTCCTTGATAGGCATCTTCTATAGTTTGCTGAATAGCTGAATTACATTCAAGGATTTGACCGACTGTCATAAACCAGTTACCAATAGCGTTCTGTTGATTAGCTGTATAATCACCTATAAGAGCATAACCAATAATTAAAGCACTTAATGTATATGCTTTAGGATTTAAATAAATCGGCCTATTATTCATATTAAATTATATTCATCAATAGTAAAATTATAATGGTTTAGATGAAAATTATATTTGTTGATAATTTTTTATATTTAAAGTATGATTATTATAGAGGTGCTTATGAAGAATAAAATAATAATATTTATTATTGGTGTTTTAATAGTTTCTTTTCTATTAATTGTAGGAATTTATGAACTAAAGAATAATAAATATGAAGATCATGAAAACAATAAAACTAAATTATTAATTGGAACTGATAAAACAAAAGAATTATCAGAAAGTGAACTAGATTCAATTTATAAAACTAAAAAGATTAATAGTTCTAATTCAATATTTTTTGATGATGATATAATTGAAAAAGATATAACTTATAGCAAAAAGTATTATAAAGATTTAGAGTATTTTATTAGTTATATAAAATCTGAATTTAATATAGATATTAATAGTAAATGGAAGTTTAGAATTCATTTCTATGATGAAAAGAGTACTGGATATATTTACTTTAAATATTACATAAATGATGAAATTGAAACTAATAAAGGTTTAATGTTTACTATAAGTAATAATAAAATTAAAGAAGTTAATTATTATTACTTAGATGAAGAAATCGATGAATCGAAAATTATAGATAGAGTAAATGAATTTAAAAGAAATACAATACAAGAAAAGCCTATTTTAAAAAGTAATGAAACTATAGAAAGTGAAAGCACAAAATATTTATATTACTATTATAGTAATAAAATAGTATATGAGTATGTAATGGATGTTACTGATAGTTTTGTTGTATATAGTTATGTTTCAATTTATCTTGTTGATTAATTAAAAAACCTCGTTTAATAACGAGGTTTTATTCTTTAGTAAATTCATCTTCAATAAAGCTTGTCTTAATAAGCTTCTTAAATACTGAATCATTACAAATTAAATCGAATTCACCAACATATTCATATACATTAGGTTTAAAGTTAAGTTTGAATTCATTTAGTCCATGATATGCACTAGTTTCATCAAATACACCACTTATACCATTTAAGTCACAGTAGCGGAAGTATGGTTTATATCTTTCAAATATTGCATGATGTAAGAAATGATTAGGATTAAATGATCTATATTCATCGCCAAATCCTGACATAACAATATAAGTACGTGAGAAATGTTTAATAACTAATGCTCCAGCTATAATAGCTGTTGGATGTTTCTTTAATCCATTAGTTGCTTCAACTACTTTATCTTTATATCCTTGAAGCTTCTTATCAGAATCCATTTTTCTATTTAAATATTTTTGTTTAGGATCTCTTTGGATTATATTATTCCATTCATCATTTCTTGCTTGTTCTTTCTCATATTGTTCTTTAACATAACTTAAGTATTTTCCATAATCTAATTGAATAAATACTAGATCAATTGAATTATCTCGATTAAATATATTATATAAATTACGATAATATGTAATAGGTCTTTGAGTTTTATTCTTAATAAAATTATATAGGATATCAATATCTTTAGGAGTACCTAAGATTAAAGACATTCCTAAATTATATCCTTTCTTAATCTTTTTACGATAGTTTCTATTTAATTTATTAACATCATATTCTTTTAAATTGATATAGGCGTTAAATTTAGGAGTCATTAAATCAAATTCTTTTAATTCAACTCTTCTTTTAACATTTTGAGTCTTTAAATCATCAATTATTCTAACATTTCCATTATAGGCCATAACATAGTTTTTACTTTTATCAGTTTCACCAATTATAATTTCGGGATTAAATTTAACAAAGATATAACCTTTATCTTTATAATACTTTCTAATTAAATCTAGGAATTCATGAAGAACTCTTTGATCATAATAGTTAACTAAGAATCCTTTAGGTGCATATCCATATTTAGTAATACTTTTTATTTTCTTTGTTAGTACTAAGGTTGCTGCAACTATTTTATTGTTTTCATCAACCATTCCAAGATAGTCATAGTTATAATCAAACGAACTCATAACTATTGCATATTTAGACGTCTGACAATAACTGCTTAATGGATGGTACTTAGCAAATTCATCAAATTGTTGATAAGATAATTCTACTATCCTCATAGCCAACACTCCTATGTTATGATTATACCATAAAATTATAATATTATGAAGATAAATAATTACTTGAAATTAATTGACATCTAATTTATACTATATATAGTTTTTTAATTTAAGTTTTGTTGATAAATCCTTGATATTAAGCATAACTTATGTTAAATTAATATGGAAATTAGGTGATTAAATGGAAACAGCTTTAATAGTTATATCAGTTTTAATTATTGCGCTTGTTCTATTACAAAGTAATAAAGCTCAATCGGGTGGTCAAATAATTAGTGGTGGTAATGCTGAATTATTTCAACATCAAAAGGAAAGAGGAGCTGAATTACTAATTAGTAGACTAACGTTAATATTAGGTATTGCTTTCTTTGTTATAGCATTAGTTTTATATTTAAAATAATAAAACTTAGCAGTATTTACAATAAATACTGCTTTTTTTTGTGAAGTGGTTGATAGTTAATAGACTAATAATCAAATTGTTGATAAAATTATTATGGTGAATAATATGAGGGAAAATATACTAAATTTATTAGAAAAAAGTTTTGATGCTATGGATTTAATGACAATAGCAGATAAACTTAATATAACTACTCCTGACGAGATAGAAAATTTAAAATTTGAATTAGATGTGTTAGTTAATGATTTAACTGTATATCTAACTAAGAAAGATAAATATATTTTATATACTAAATGTCCTAATTTTAGAAAAGGTAAAATAGATTTAAATAGAGCAGGTAATGGTTTTGTAGTACTTGATCCGGAAGATGATTTGTTTGTACCTAGAGAATCTTTAAATTATGCATTAGATGGGGACTTTGTATTGGTTGAAATACTAACTGGAGAAAATGGTAAAAAAGAGGGAAGAGTAATTAAGATTCTTGAAAGAGATTTAAAGAATATAGTTGGTATAATAAAAACTAAAAACAGTGAACTTTACTTTGAACCTATTAAGAAAGATTTAAACATTAATTTAACTATTGATGCTTTAAGTTTAAAATCCTGTGTTGATGGAGAAATAGTTGTTGCAACATTAACTGATGATTTAGGTAAGAATAGATATATTGCCGAAATTAGTCAACATATATGTCATAAAGATGATGCAAAAGAAGATATATTAACTATTGCAGCTAAATATGAAATATATGATAAATTTCCGGAAGAAGCATTAAAACAAGCAGAAGAATTACCTAATGAAGTTACGGAAGATTCATTGTCAATAGAACTTAAAAAACGTGTTGATTTAAGAAATAAGATTATATTTACAATAGATGGTGCTGATACGAAAGATATCGATGATGCTATCTCATTAGAGATTAAAGATGGTATTTATAATTTAATCGTATCAATTGCCGATGTATCTTATTATGTTACAGAAGGAAGTCCTTTAGATCAAGAAGCTTTAAGAAGAGGTACATCATCTTATTTAGCTGATGCAGTATTACCAATGTTACCTCATAAGTTATCTAATGGTATATGTTCTTTGAATCCGGGAGTTATTAGATATGCTCTTTCATGTGATATGAAAATAGATAGTCGAGGACATGTAGTTGATTCAAATATTTATCCTTCAGTAATTAAATCATCTAAGAAGATGACTTATACTGATGTTAATAGTATTTTAAATGATGATGTAATACCTGAAGGTTATGAAAACTTTGCTGATAATTTAAAGAAAATGCAAGAATTAGCTCATATTATTAGAGCAGAAAGAAATGAACGCGGTGGATCTAATTTTGAAACAGTCGAAGCCAAGATCGTATGTGATGAAAATGGTAAAGCAATTGATATCGTAAGAAGAATTCAAGATGAGGGCGAAAAGATGATTGAAGACTTCATGGTTATTGCAAATGAAACAGTTTCAAGTACATTAGAGCGTATGGAACTTCCTTGCGTATATCGTGTTCATGATATTCCAAAACCAGAAAGAATTCAAAGTTTCTTAACATTCTTAACGAGTGCAGGATATCATATTGTTGGTAAATTTAATAATATAACAAGACCTAAGATGTTCCAAAGATTACTAGATCAAATAAGTGAACAAGGTGATGAAGCAGGTATCATTAATGCGTTTGCTGTAAGAGCTATGAATAAAGCCTTCTATAGTCCAGAAAATATTGGTCACTTTGGATTAGCAAGTCGTGCTTATTCCCATTTTACAAGTCCGATTAGAAGATATCCCGATCTTATGTTACATAGATTAATTAGAACATTTTTAATAGATGGTCATATGGACAATACTACTATTGACTATTATAATAGTAATTTACCTGCTATATGTGAACAAGCGTCCGTTAGAGAAGTTGCAGCTGTTGAATGTGAAAGAGAAGTAGTAAAAGTAAAATCTGCTGAATATATGGAATCACATATAGGAGAAGAATACGATGCTTTTGTTTCGGGAGTATTAAAACGTGGATTCTTTGTGCAAACTGCTAACTTAGTAGAAGGACTAGTAAGTGTTGATACATTAAAAGGAGATTATTTTGTCTTTGATGAAGAAAGACAAGCTTTAGTTGGAGAAAATTCTAAAAAATCATTTACAATTGGAACTAAAGTAAGAGTTAAATGTATTGGTGCTAATAAAGCATTAGGAGAAGTAGATTTTGAACTATTAAATGTAGAATTTAAAAGTAAGAGAAAAGACGAAGATAAAAAGAAAAACAAAAGACATAAAAAATAGTGGGTGTTTTGAATGATAGAAATAAAAAATAAAAAAGCATATTTTGATTATTATGTTCTAGAAGAATTGGAAGCGGGAATAGTTTTAACAGGAACAGAGATTAAATCGATTAGGAAAGGAAGCACAGCCTTAAAAGATACATATGCAAGAATAAAAAATAACGAAGTATTAGTCATAAATATGTATATTGCGCCCTATGAAGAAGGAAATAGATTTAATCATGAAGAGAGAAGAGAAAGAAAACTATTACTCCATAAGAAACAAATAAATAAACTTAATATTGAAATAAAAGAGAATGGTTATTCTCTAGTTCCTCTAAAGTTATATTTCAAAGGGGATAAAGCAAAAGTTACTCTCGGATTATGTAAAGGTAAAAAGTTATATGATAAGAGAGAAACTATTAAAAAACGTGATTTAGAACGTGAAAATAAGAGTACTTATTAAAAATAAGTACTTTTTTTATATATGCACCAAAACTCGACAAAAACTGCATATTTTATTTGTTAATATAGTCTCGTAAGTTTTAAGAAAAGAGGTGTAAATATGACTGGAAAAGTTAAATGGTTCAATAATGAAAAAGGTTATGGATTCATTGAATGTTCAAATTTAGATGACATATTCGTTCATTATTCAGCTATTAAATGTGAAGGTTATAAGACGTTATCTGCTGGTGATGTTGTATCTTTCAAGTTAGTTGAAACTGTTAAGGGTCTTCAAGCTATTGATGTAACAACTTGTGGAATCGTATATTCTTCATAAAAATATTCTTCTATATTTCATAATACTTTGCTATAATATACTTAGGAAGGTGATACCATGAATATTAATATTCGAGGAGATAGAATTGAGATTACTGACTCCATTAAATCTTATGTTAAAGATAAGTTAGAAAGATTGGAAAAGTACTTTGATGAGCCAAATTCAATTGATGCTCATGTAATTGTTAGAGTAAGTAATGGAATGCAAATAATCGAGATTACTATACCAACAAATAAGTATACTTTAAGAGCTGAAGAGAAGAATGTTGATTTATATGCTGCTATTGATTTAGTTATTGATGTATTAGAAAGACAAATAAGAAAAAATAAGACTAAATTAAATAGACGTAGATCAATTGAACCAAGCGGTTTTGTATTTATGGAAGAAAATGATGAAGAGTATACAAGTGATGCTACAATAGTAAAGAGAAAAAGTATTGAAACAAAACCAATGGATGAAGAAGAAGCTGTATTACAAATGGAATTATTAGGACATGATTTCTTTGTATTTAAAAATGTTGATGAAAATTGTATTTCTGTTTTATATAAGAGAAAAGATGGAAATTACGGTATTATCAATAGTAAATAATTATTTTTGTTAAATTTAGAGCACATTTTTGATGTGCTTTTTTAATTTTTATTATATAATAGACATTATCGTGCTTAAATAATCATATATTTTACTAATTTTTAGTGAAAAAGTGATGATTTATGTTATAATTATTTTAGTGCTTAAATTTTATAGGGAGGCGTTATAATGGGACTATTAAGAAGCTTAATAGATACTGAATATAAAGAATTAAAAAGATTTAAAAAGATAGCAGATAAGATTGTTGCTTTGGAATCTAAATTTGAAAGTATGAGTGATGAAGAATTAAAGAAGATGACTCAAAACTTAAAAGATCGATTAGATAAAGGTGCAACAATTGATGATGAAGATATTATTGTTGATGCTTTTGCTACAGTTAGAGAAGCAGCATATCGTACAATTGGTGAAAAACCTTACTATGTACAATTACTTGGTGGTTTAGCTTTGCATTATGGTAATATTGCTGAGTTAAAAACTGGTGAAGGTAAAACTTTAACTACTACTTTACCTGCATATTTAAATGCTTTAACTGGTAAGGGTGTACATGTTGTTACAGTTAATGAATACTTAACACAAAGAAATGCTGATTGGATGGGTCCAATTTATGAATTCTTAGGTTTAAGCGTTGGTGTTAACTTACATGATATGGAACCATCAGAAAAGAGAGAAGTATATAATTGTGATATTACTTATTCAACTAATAATGAAATTGGTTTCGATTACTTAAGAGATAATATGGTAGTACGCACGGAAGATAGAGTAATGAGAAAAATGAACTATGTTATTCTAGATGAAGTTGACTCAATATTAATTGATGAAGCTAGAACTCCATTAATCATAAGTGGTGGTAAAGTTAATTCAGCTAATCTTTATCGTGAAGCTGATAAGGCAGTTAAAGGTTTAACGGAAGAAGAAGACTATACAGTTGATGCTAAGACTAAATCAGTTATGTTAACTGAGAGTGGTTCTAAGAAGATTGAGAAGTTCTTCAAGTTAAATAATTTATATGATTCAAATAATACAGCATTAGTACATCATATTAACCAAGCTTTAAAAG
>CAZKFB010000036.1:0-14455 GCA_964551965.1 uncultured Muribaculaceae bacterium | reverse complement strand
GCATAGAACTTTAATGCTCTTCCACCCGGAGTAGTTTCTGGATTACCAAACATAACTCCAACCTTTTCACGAAGTTGATTAATAAATATTGCTGTTGTATTAGTCTTATTAATAATACCTGAAAGCTTACGCAAAGCTTGACTCATAAGTCTTGCTTGTAGACCTACATGTGAATCTCCCATTTCCCCCTCTATCTCAGCTTGCGGAACTAATGCTGCAACTGAGTCAATAACGACAATTGCAACAGCATTACTACGTACTAAAGCTTCACAAATTTCTAAAGCTTGTTCCCCCGTATCTGGTTGAGATAATAGTAACTCATCTATATTTACTCCTAAATTTTTTGCATAGACAGGATCTAAAGCATGTTCAGCATCAATATAAGCTGCTCTGCCGCCACGCTTTTGAACTTCAGCTACAGCTTGTAATGCAATAGTAGTCTTACCTGATGATTCAGGACCAAAAACTTCTATAATTCTTCCCTTAGGAAATCCTCCAACTCCCAACGCTACATCAAGAGCAATTGAACCTGATGGAGTAACTTCAATTTCCATATGTGATTCACTTCCAAGCTTCATTATAGCTCCCTTACCAAATTGCTTTTCGATATCAGCCATAACAGCCTCTAATGCTTTATCTTTATCTTCAATAGTTGTCTCAATTTTTTTCATAACTGTCTCCTTTATGTGTTATTATTTTTCTTACATTATTATTTTATCAAAGTCGAAAATATTTTGTCAATACTTTTTTCGAACAAATGTACTTAATAACAATTTCCTTTCTACTATATATATTAACGGAAAAATTCATATTTACTTCAAAAAAATAAAAAATCTTCAATTTGAAGATTTTTATTTTTCTTTAAAGCAATCTTTATTAACTATGTAATATTGAATTCCACTTACTATTGATAACACAGTAGCAATATATAAAAGACCTGTTGCAACATCAACACCTACAAGTTCAAAAGGAATATTTGAGAAGAATGTAAGCGTAAGTCCTGTCATCATACAGATAGTTTTAAGTTTGCCTAATATACTAGCACCTACTGCATGTCCCTTACTTCCTGCAACCATCTTTATTGAATCAACAAAGATATCTCTAGTAATTATAATAACAGGAATAATAGTATCAATTAATCCATTACAAGCAAGAGCAATTAATACTCCATTAACTAATACTTTATCGGCTATAGCATCCATAACTTTTCCAAAGTCAGTTACTAATCCTTTTTTTCTTGCAAGATTTCCATCGATAAAATCGGTAATAGATGCTACTAGGAAAATACCTCCAGCAACAATATATAATAAACTAATATTAATCTTTCCAAAGACTAAATATGAAGGTATTTCTATTTCACATAAATCAAATGGAAATACTAATAACACTAGAAGTGCTATTGATAAAACTATTCTTGATATTGTTATTTTATTTGGTAAATTCATACTTTTCTCCTTAATCAACAATGTACGTATTAAAACTAGTAACATTATTGTCTATTGTAATTTGTTTAATACTCCATAATACAGCTAGTATTACTAATACTGTAATAATTAAACCAACTATGACGTATGGTAAACTCTTTTCTTTTTTTGCTTGCTTAGTATAAGGACTAGCAACTCGATCTTCATCTTCTTGAACTCTCTCTTTTTCTCTTACCTTTTTCTCTATTTCAGCCATCGGTATCTTCGAAGTATAATCAAACATATACTCATTGAATTTATTTACGACAGCATCAGTAGATACTCCTAAATATTTAGCATATTCAAGTAACATACTCTTTAATTCATATATATCAGTAAAAGATCCAATAGAACCAGCCTCAATCTGTTCCAATTCAATAACCGGTATATTTAAATCTTCACTTACTTCCTCTAGAGATAATGAAGAAGATTCTCTCGTACTTTTTAGCATCTTACCTGCTTCAATCAAAAGTACCACTCCTTTTTATTAAATTAAAAAAAATAATATCTAATAAGCCATGTTTTGTATTCCTAAAAGGAATGGTAAACATTTATCTACACTTACGTGTCCTTTGGTCCCTTCTTATTTGTTTCCAAAGACTCTCCTACCAAATTTGGATTTCTCGCTCGCGGGGTTTACCACGTTCCACCTACCCAGTTTCCCGAGTAACTCGTCTCTTTGGCACTTTTATACCTACCATAACCATTTGAGGTTACTTCGGAGCCGTTAAGTAAAAACTTACCTAGAGTTACTTTCTCCTCTAGCACGAACACTACAACCATCACAGATTGTGCGAGCATGGACTTTCCTCAACATATCAAGTATGCCGCGTTTACCTAAGATATTATTCTTCTTTACCGTATACAATTTTTTCTAGATTACTAATTCTCTTAAGAAGATCTAAATTATTGAAATTCACTTTGCCACCGCCATTGCTTGTAGCATCTTCAGCAGAATCAATTACCGCTTTTAGTTTTCGATATTCGGCTTTAATTCTCGCATTATCCTCCGCAAGTACTTTATTATCGCTTTGAAGTTTCTTAATAATACTCATGAATTCTGTATAATCTCTAATAACCATATCTAAAAATTTATCTACCTCTTGAGGTCTATAACCTTTAGCATCAACTTTAAATTCTTTATCAAGTATTTCTTGAGGCGTCAAAAATAGTCTTTCATTATACATAATAACTTCACCCTTCTTATAACCATAATTCTATCATTTTTAGGTTTAAAGGTCAATATTTCATAATTAATGTAGTTTATAATCAATATCGTTTAATGAATAGATATATTGATATGTCATTGGACTATTTACTCTACCATCATATATTGCACTCATTAGAGGGAATCTTTCCATTAGTGAATTTAACTTATTTAAATACTTTTCTTTATCTTCGGATTCATTCAAAGAAATTTCATTAGAACTTAATACTAATCCTGCCCTTATCGTAGTGAAGTATAATTCATCTTCCGTTAATCCATAATATTCCATAATGAATTTTTCAAATTGTATTCTTGTATTATTTATATTATTAACTAAGTCTTCATCGTATTCAGTCGAAACAAATTCTCCATCTTCAGTTTCAATATAAGTAGTATGATTTAAACATAAATTTTCTGCCATTATAAATAAAGTAACAGCATCAATATCTGACATATCATCATGATTACCTACATATTCAATTAAATTCTCAGTAAATATATTTAATACTTCATAAGAGAATTCATTACCAACAAGTTTTTCAACATCTTCAGAATAAATTGTATCTCCACCAAGATTAAATGCTAATTCGTTTCTGAGTGTTAAACCATCAATATTATAAAGAATATGATAAAGTCTATTGATATCATTTTCATCTTTACATCCTGTAAATTCATATAGACCATTTAAATCAGAATCATATATCGCATTATAATAATCATCTATATCATTATATAATAAACCTAATAACATGATAAAACATTCAAAATCTCTTTCTTTAGTATATGTAAAGTCATAAGAATCACATGATTCAACATATTTAGATAGATAATCTTGAGTATTATAAATACTAGATTCGGCAGAAGATTCAACAATTGTAGGAACATATTCACTATAATCACCAATAGTTGAATACTCTTGACCAGCATCAATTCTACAATCACATGCATGTTGTCTAACATGATTCATTTCATGAATTAAAGTTCCCATAATAACATCATATAGATTTGCATAAGCATGTCCTTCATATTCATACCATTCAGATATACTTTCATATAATATATAAATACTATCTATATCTAAAACTACAGCATTATTATCCTCATCATAATAACCAAGTAATCCAACTTCTTCATCTTCATTGTCCAATATCTTATTTAAATTACCAAAGCAAATAGATAGACCTTGGAACTTACAAAAGTCCTCTTTTATATCATTATTTTCATTTTTACTATATCCCAATAAGATATGATATAAAGCACCTTCAAAGAATAATTGAAATTCCGTATTCTCATCATATGTATCATCAATAAAGCAAGACTTATAATCATCATTTTCACTAGCTAACTTCTCACTGTTACTTTTAATCATAGAAAATATTTGATATGCATCAGTAGAAATATTACTATGATCAACATTCTTGATAGAATTTCCCATATCAATTATTTCATTTATTTCTGAATTATTTAAATAAAACTCTTCTCCATTATAAGTATATGTTATATCATTAAAATAATCTAAATATGTATATACAGCATCGTGATTAACGACAAACTTGTTCTCTCTTAAAACATCACTAGTTGTGACATTTTCTATTTCCGGTTCATTTGTTACTTCTTCTTCAGCAACAATAGTATTAGTTTCTATATCCTTTTTTACATTAGTATTTGCGCATCCACTTAAACCTAAAGAGAGGGATAATATAATACTTAATAATCTAATTCGTTTTTTCATTTAATACCCCTTCTTTGTCAGCGATAATTATTTTATACTATAATAATCAAAAAAGCAATAAAAAAGATAGTTATGATTTCTTATCACTATCTTTTTTATTTAGAATATTGACTGCTTTATCAATTCCATTTAACATCTCATTAAGAATAGAATTAATATAATCCATAAATATCACCAACAATAATATAAATTAATGTTGTACCTATTTAAATAGATTCGACAAATGATGCCAAAACTTCTATTTTTTCTCCATATATTCTATTGCTTTAATTAATCCTAGTTTTCCATAATCATATGTAAGTCCACCTTGCATATAAGCAATATAAGGTGGTCTAATTGGTCCGTCACACGAAAGTTCAATTGAAGACCCTTGAGTAAAACACCCGGCCGCCATTATTACTTGATCATCATATCCTGGCATATCCCAAGCAATAGGAATTGCACTACTATCGACAGGTGAACCTGATTGTATTCCTTGAACGAATTTAATTAAAAGACCAGGATCATTAAATTCGATATTTTGAACAATGTCAGCTCTTTTCTCGTCGTATTGAGGACTAACTTTGTAATTTAATTTTTCCATAACACGAGAAGCAAGAATAGAAGTCTTTAGAGCACTAGCAACTACTGATGGAGCAAGAAATAATCCTTGTAAGATACTCTTATTTACTCCTAGAGTTGGACCAACTTCTCTTCCCTCTCCCGGTAACGTTAATCTTTCGCCAACAAGTTCAATTAGATCATGTCTACCAACTACATAAGCTCCATTAGGAGCAATTCCACCACCTAAGTTTTTAATTAAAGAACCAACTACTATATCAGCACCAACTTGAATAGGATTTATTCTCTCTACCATTTCACAATAACAATTATCGATCATAACAATAATATCTTTGTCAATTGATTTAATTAGTTTTATTACTTTTTCTATTTTTTCAATAGTAATACTCTTTCTTGTTGAATATCCTTTACTTCTTTGAATTTCTACTACTTTAACTTTATTATTCTTCAAATAAGATTCAATAGCTTCATAATCAAAATCATCATCTACTAAATCAATTTGATCATATTTAATTCCAAAAGATGCAAGTGAACTATTATTATCCTTAATACCAATTACTTCATGTAATGTATCGTATGGAAGTCCACTTATTGATAAAAGTAAATCGTTTGGTCTAAGAAGTGCAAATAAAGTAACACTTAGAGCATGAGAACCTGATACAAATTGATTTCTTACTATTGCATCTTCTGATGAAAATACTTCTTTATATATATTCTCAATAGTTTCTCTTCCCAAATCATTATAACCATATCCAGTCGTCTCATTAAAACATCCTTCACTCAAGTTATTGTGCTGCATAGCATTCAATACTTTCTCACTATAAAATGCACATGTATCATCAATATTAGCAAATATCTTAGAACAATCCTTTTCGGCATCAATTACTAATTGTTTAATTTCATCTATCTTCATTTAAAGCCTCCATGTTTTTTAAATCAATTATCTCCCCATTTTTAAAATTATTTATATTATCAATAATATATTTAGCAAGTACACTTTTATCAATAAGCTCTTCTTGTCCAACCTTTTTAAGTTCTTCTTTTAAATAATCAGGATTCATTTCCATAATTGCATCGGTATTTATCCATCCAGGACAAATAGCAACTATACGTGTATCACGGTTTTCCTCATTTATTATAAGAGAAAAATCCTTTGTTAATATATTTACACCAGCTTTAGATGCATCATAATCCATTGCTAATGGAGAATATGCATAAAGTGCATTATTGCTACTAATATTAATAATTATTCCATTTTTATTAAGTTTATCAATCGCATTTTTAATCATTAGAAATGTCCCAACTAAATTTGTTTCCAAAACTTGCATAAATTCATTTTTGCTTTTATCCTTATAACTATTATCAATTGCAATTCCCGAATTATTAATTAAAACATCAATATCATCTATATTAAATAAAGTATTTTCAACCATACTCTCATTCTTTATATCACATTTAATACATCTCAAATTATCATAAGTATTTTCAAGTTCAATAGCTTCATCTACCGAACTATTATAAAGAGCATATACTTTATATCCTAAACTTAGTAAATATTCAGTAAAACACTTACCTAAACCATGACATCCTCCGGTAACAACTGCAACCATATCTATTCCTCTTTTCAGGTTTATTATATAAAAATCTTAATTTATTTGCAATTAAAAAGGTATTTAATTTACTAAATACCATTCTTGTAAATAGTTTATTTCCATACCACAATATTTACAATTTTTTTCTGTGACATCAATTGAAGAACTACAATTAGGGCACATAATTACATTTATTCCACCTTGTAATTCTCCTGTCTTTTTAACTCTTTTAAACTTATAGTCTTGATTAATTGTTTCAATTTGTATTTCATTATCTTTATATTTAATTAATCTAATCGTAGCATTTACTTTTATAATTTTTTCATTACCATTATGAATAACTTCGAATTCATTATAATCTTCTATATTATAGTCAATAACATTTTCCATTGAATATACTAATTTAGTTATTTCATAATTGAAATTGTTCATAAATGTTTTTTTATCAACATCCGAATTAGTTTTCCAAAATAATCTTTGTTTTTCATTTTGGTTTCTCTTTAATCTCTTTATTGGTGCAAGAACTATATAACCATCTAAAATATATAAAGGATAGAAAAGTATTAATCCTAGTAATATACCACCTACAATAACTTTTGCTATATCATAAGAATTAAATGTTCTACCTGTAAATAAAATATATACTAAAGATAGAATTAAACATATTATTAAATCAATTATTAATGTAACAAAGATATACTTTCTTGATTTATATTTATAATCATATGTATATTTATTTCCTAAATTTTTATCATCATAATCTATATTGTAAATAGTTCCACAATAAGGACAACCATCAATAAATTCTTTTGAAGAAGCATGATAACTACAATTACTACAAGTAATATCTCCATCTTCCACTTTATTTTTAATGAATGTATAAATAATACGGGAATCAAAATTACCAACAGTACCAATTAATTTATTATCTTTGTAATATTCACTTCTAATCTTTATACCACGATCTATCGAATCCACTCTTGAATTATCACTATTGCGGTATTTTATGCTATCTCGATCTTTAAATGTATCACGTATATTAATATTCATATCTTTTAAATATTTACTTTTATCAAATACTCTCATAATTACCTCTAGTTATTATTGTTATTATTATTGTTGTTGTTATTGTTATTATTGTTATTACTAGAACTTCCACCACCAAAATGGCTACTAGAAGGCTCATAGTGAGGTATAATTATGAAAACTGTACAAGATACAGTTACTGCATCAAAAGAAGTTGTCTTAGATACTATAGGAATTGTTTCTATTGCTTTTTTGTTTACTTCATACATAAGACTTTTTTGTGTAACAACAATTTCATTATTAATTTTATCAGATATTAGAAATTCATATATTTTATTTAATTCTTCATCTGATAAATTAACATATTTAAGCAAATCATAACATCTCTTTTTTATTATAATTTCATTATAAGTTTTAGCCTCTTTATTAATCATTTACTTCATCCTCCAATAAATAAAATTCTATATTTTGAAACGGTAAATTGATAGCATTAATATGATAATATGCATTATTTTTTTGTTTTAAATAATGATAATTTCTAAGGTCATTAGTAGTAAACAATATATTGTTTGGATATTCACTGCTATACTCCTTTTTATAAAGATTTATTAATGGCATTAAATCTACTTCATAGTAATCATTATTAAGTTCATCAAGTGAGCTCTTATATATTTGATGAGTCATAATATGTCTTTGTTTTAACCTACCCTCATCACCATATACAATTGAATCTCCACTTAATAATATAATTGTTAAACTATTATTTTCCGGATAGTCACTTAATTCATTTAAAACTAGCTTTCTAACTTTAAGAACAAATTCACTTTTTTTAGTCAAATAAAGAATATCTCTTTTGTTCTTTAGTATTTGCGATTCCAAATTATACTCTATTCCATCACATACTATCTTAAAAGTATCATCATCATAAATATATTTTAAATTAGAATCCTTATTAATTAAATCAATCAATTCTTTATTTTTGATACCATACTTAGCTAGTAAATCAGGATGCATTACACTTAAATAATGGTATCTAAAATATTCAGGTTCTGAATCTTCTTCAATATTTCTTGATTCATATAACTTTTGTTGCAATTTACAAGTATAACTTTTATTATTCATATAAGTGTTTTTTACGAAAGGACATCCTGTCTTACAAATATATAAATATTTGCAATTTAGACATTCTTCATTCATAGAATTTTTATTGTGATTCATCATTATCTTATTATGAGCCGTTGCAAGTATATCTTTAACTTCATCTTTATATATATTTCCATAATAATAGTCTTTATTTTTTTGTCCTCTTACGCAAGAATAAATATCTCCATTCTTTTCAAGTAAGAAAAATTTATCTCCGCAATTATCACAGTTAGTACAATAGTCAGGACCAAATTCATTAAACCAAGCTCCATTTACTCCTTTATCTAAATCAGTACCATCAAAGGTTTCATGCATGAATTCAAAGAACTTAACCATCTCATCTTCATCAAGCGCATGTAAAACTCCATTTGAATTATAATCAAAACCAATCATAAAGTTAAAATCATTCATATCTAGTTTAGTATTATTGTGCAAATATTTAATATCTTTTACTATTTCATCTAAATAAGCAAAATGTTCTTTAAATATTGTAGAAGATACTTTAATATGAGTTTTATCTATCAATTTAATATTTTCAAATATTTTATCTAAAGTTTTTTTGCCACCTTTAGTAACTCGATACTCATCATGTAGTTTTAATGGAAGATCCAAACTTCCACTTACAGTTACATCAAATTCATTAATTGTATCTACATGTTTATCTAAATCTAATAGATTTGTTTTAATATGTGGTTTAGACACTTTAAATCCATTATTAATTAATAATTCTTTGTTATCTTCATAATAATTACTAATATATTCAATAATATCATGAAATTCATTTTTACTTAAAACTGTTACTTCTCCTCCATGAAGAGAAATATTGAAAGGAATAACATTAGATTTCTTAAGCTTATCTATAGCATATTTTAAAGTATCTAATGCATTATAATTGCATTTTATATCTTTTGTTTCATCTTCTAAATAACAATACTTACAGGCCATATTACAAGCCATTGTAGGCACATATAAAAGATGAATAAATCTTAAATTCTCATTCATAAGCACCTCTAGTTATAATACACATTGAAAGAAAGTGAATATTGGTTTGTAGATGCATACTTAGATTGTATTTCTATAGCCAAGTTTTCGTTAATATAAGAATAAGAATTATTGGTATCGATAGTAACAATCTTAGTTTCATTTTTGCCAATATATTCAATAGTATAAATTACTTTATCATAATAAGAATCTATACCAACTAGTCTTAATCGATCATCATGACTTATAGCAGCCTGATAGAATTCTCCAACTATATGTTCTTCCCCTTTCCTAAGATATCCAAAAGAATTATATTTATAATTGTTTTTATTGATAATACTGCCATATATTGGCTCTCCAAAATAATAAATAGTTGTTGGACTTTCCTTGAATGCTCTTTCATTAATTGATATTACACTTTTTGGTAAAACTATCTTTGATAATCTATTACATAGCCTAAATGCACTAGAACCGATTTCTGTAAGTTTACTATTTGCAGTAAATGTAACACTTGATAATTTAGTATTATTATAAAAAGCATGCCCTCCTATTCTCGTTACTGAATCAGGTATATTTATACTTTCTAAACTTATACAATTTTCAAATGTACTACCATGTATTTCTGTAATATTACTAGGTAGCTTGACTGATTTTAAAACCGCACAATCTTTAAAAGCCTCTCCCCCAATATCATTAATCGAATCTGGTAATTCAATACTCTCTAAAGCAGTGTTTTCAAAAGTATTTCCATTTATCTCAGTTAGTTTTTCAGGTATATTAATATTTTTTAAACTTTTGCAATTTTTAAATGCTCCCCCGCCCAAATAATTTAGATTTTCAGGTAAATTAATGCTGGTTAATGAAGAATCCCCATCAAAAGCATGACCTCTAATAACTTCAATAGTATCAGGTAAGCTAACAGTCTTTAGTCTCTTTAAATTCATAAAAACATTACCACGAATACCTATAACTTTCTTACCATTGTATTCTTCAGGAACAGTAATACTATTCTCCCCTAAAATTGTTGTTGTATAAAACCTAACATAATAACCATTATCAGTAGATTCATAGAAGAAATGTGGTTTACTGAAAATAATTAAAGGAACAATAATTCCAATTAAAATAGAAGAAAAATAAATATATTTTAAATATTTAGCATTTGATGCATTTGCTAAAGCATTAGAAACAATGTAATCCAAATTCTCGTCAGGTCTGGATTTAACCTCTTTTATTAAATATTTCATTGTATTGAATTTCTTCATAAGTAATATATATATAATTATATTTAATATATCAAGCACAACTATAATAATACTTATATGAAAAAATATTAATGAAGTCAATATAAACGTAATAATTCCAAATATGACACTTATAATTGTTTTTCTTCTTTTCGTTTCTGGTAAAGTGCTATTAATATCTAAATTATTTTTAATGGCACTTTCTCTAATCAATGTATTTATTATAATATTTTCTGATTGATAATATAAAGATTCTATCGTTGCTTGGTCTCCATCAAGAATTAATTTATTGCCGCATTCTGCACAGTATACGTCTCCATCATTTATTGGAGCATTACATTTAGGGCAGTTATTAATAATTGTTTTAGTTGCCACTATTGCTTTTTTTGAACTACCAATAGCAATCAAAATAAATGTAATAAAGAAATCGACAATCAAAAAACCAATAAGAAAATATTTCCCCATTATAAGATTCATATATATGACTATTCTTACTATTAAAATAAATATATAGGCAATATTAAGTTTTTCATAATACTTTGCAAAATTATATTGAATTGTTGATAAAACAATAAAGAATATGCCAAAGAACATAATACTAGATACCAAATTTCCCATACAACACCTACTTAATTAGAAAATATAAAAGTACAATTATACCTAATACTATACGATACCACCCAAAAGCCTTAAAATCATGTTTACGAATATAACTCATTAAGAACTTAATAACAAGTATGCTTACTATAAATGCTACTAATGAGCCCACTCCTAAAATAATAAGCTCTTGCGTTTGGAAAACAAAACCCACATCTAAAATATACTTAAGTAGTTTTAATAATGATGCTCCCGCCATTACCGGAATTGCCAAAAAGAAAGTAAATTCAGCAGCTACACTTCTCTTTAATCCAAGTATTAAACCGCCAATAATAGTTGCACCACTTCTACTCGTTCCAGGAATCAAAGCTAAAAGTTGAAATACCCCAACCAAAGCTGCTTGCTTATAAGTAATCTTATTTATTGAATCAGTTGCACCCTTACCAAACTTCTTACTTTCAATAACTATAAATAAAATACCATAGACAATTAACATAATAGAAACTACGATAGAATTATATAAGTGTTCATCTAGCCAATCATCAAATAGAATACCAATTATAGCTGCCGGTAAGCATGCTACAATAATCTTTCCCCAAAGATTGAAAGTATTCTTCGTTTCTTCCTTAGTCTTACCAAAACCAATCGGGAATATCGTCTTAAAATACATAATTACAACGGCAAGTATTGCTCCTAATTGAATTACTACTTCAAACAATTTATAAAATTCGCTTGAAACATCTAATTTAATAAATTCATCAAGTAAAATCATATGACCTGTTGAAGATATTGGTAACCATTCAGTTATTCCTTCAACTATACCAAATAATATTGCCTTTAAGATTTCCATATAATCACCTATTTAATTATATCATAATTTACTTATTTTAAAACACAAGTAGACATAAAAATATAGAAAAAGAAAATATAAGTGAAATCACTTATATTTATCTTTAGTAAGAATTTTTCTTTAGTAATCGTTTCACTTGGGGTGATTAATTCTAATCTTCTATCTCTTCTTCTTCATCTATATCTTCTTTTTTCTTACTTGCCAAGAATGAAACTTTATCAACAATAACTTCAGTTATATATTTAGTTTCTTTATCTGCTTCATAGCTTCTCGTTTGAAGTCTTCCCTTTACACCAACAAGATCGCCTTTCTTGCAATACTCACTAGTATGACTAGCAATTCCATTCCATAAGACACATCGGATATAGTCTACTTCATAAATACCACTCTCATTTTTATAACTTCTTTGTACTGCTAAATTAATTACTAGACTAGACTTGCCATCCTCAAAAGTCTTCATTTGTGGGTCTTCCGTTAATCTACCAATTAAATAGACTAAGTTATGCATGTAATCCTCCTTTCCATCTAAAACTTATCACACCTTAAATATCTTAATCAAATGTCAGAAATCAAAAAATAATAACCCAATTATTACAATCTTCATAGAAAAAAATACCAATATTAAAAATATCCAAAAAAAATATGCAAATAATAAAGTTTTGCATATTTTAATTTTTTTAAATTTCTTTTAATAATCTATTTAATTCAACAGCATATTCCATCGGTAATTCGTTTTTAAAATCATTAATAAATCCCATTACTAATAATTCTTTAGCTTTATTCTCACTTATACCTTTACTCATAAGATAGAATAATTTTTCTTCACTTACTCGCGATACTGTTGCTTCATGTTCTAAGATACTTGAATCATTTAAAACTATATTATCAGGAATAGTATCACTTATCGATTCATCATCTAACATAATAGTATCACATTTTATTTGTGCATAAGAATTAGTTGCTGATTCACATATCTTAACTTTACCTCGATAATTGGCAGTCCCACTTAGTGATGCTATACTCTTAGAAACTATATTACTTCTCGTATTCTTACCTATATGAATCATTTTAGCTCCCGCATCTAACACTTGATTTTGTTTAGCATACGCAATAGATATTGAATTACCTCGGGAATTATCTCCAAACAATATACAGGCCGGATACTTCATTGTTACTTTAGAACCAATATTACCATCTACCCATTCCATTAAACCTGATTCCATGACTATTGCTCTTTTAGTAACTAAGTTATATACGTCGGTACTCCAATTTTGAATAGTAGAATATTTACATTTAGCATGTCTTTTAACATATATTTCAACTACTCCCGCATGAAGTGAATTTGCTGAATGTGATTCGGCAGTACAACCTTCAATATAAGAAAGCTCAGCACCTTCATCGACAATAATAATTGTTCTTTCAAATTGACCTAAACTAATTGAATCAATACGAAAATAACTTTGAAGTGGTCGATCTAACTTCGTATTTGGAGGAATATAAATGAAAGAACCTCCACTCCACAAAGCACCATTTAAAGCCGTAAACTTATTCTCATCAAACTTAACTAAATTATTAAAATATTCTTTAAATAGTTCAGGATAGTTCTTTAAAGCATCATCACTAGATAAGAAGATTACCCCTTTATCTTTAAGTTCATCTTTTCCCTTATGATATATTACTTCTGATTCTAATTGATTAGTAACTCCACTTAGATGTTTTTCTTCCGCATCTATTACACCAAGAGCTTTAAATCTATTTCTAATATCACAAGAAACCTTATCCCATTCAGTTTCATTATTAGCAACTTTTTTATAATAATTTATATTATCATAATCAATGTCTAAATTAGGTCCAAAACTAGGATTATCTAACTCTTTAAATACTCTATAACTATTTAATCTAAATTCTAGCATCCATTCCGGTTCACCCTTAGACTTAGATATTTTTTTAATTAATTCTTCACTTAATTTTTCCATAAAAATCACTAGATATATTATAAAACAAAAGAACCCTAAATTAAAGAGTTCTTGCTTATATTTAATTATACTTTATTGAAATAATG
>CAZKFB010000035.1:0-14579 GCA_964551965.1 uncultured Muribaculaceae bacterium | reverse complement strand
TTCTTCATCTAGGAATTCAAATACTCTTTCTGATGCGGCTGCTGTTGATTGTAAGTTTGTCATTGATTGAGCAATTTGAGATAATGGATTAGTAAATAATCTTACATATATCATGAATGCTACAATAACTCCGAAGGAAATCACATTATTCATTGTTAACAAGGCTCCAACGATACATACGGCAACATAACCAAGATTACCAATAAATCCCATTAAAGGTTGCATTGTTCCTGATAAGAAAATACTCTTTCTTTTTGCTTCGTATAAATTCTTATTTAGTCTTTCGAATTCGCATCGAGAACTATCTACTGCATTATAAGATTTAACGACATTATGACCGGAATATATTTCTTCGATGTAACCATTTAATTCACCTAAAGATCTTTGATTTTCGATAAAATACTTTTGACTTTTCTTTAAAATACCTCCCATAAACGAGAAACCAATTAAACTTGTTACTATTGCTGTAATAGCCATAATCCAATTAGTATAAAACATCATTATAATTGAACCAATAAATAAAGTAGAACTAGATACTAATGACGATAAACTATTATTTAAATTTTGAGCTATTGTATCAATATCATTAGTAATACGAGATAATATATCTCCTGTTTCGTGACAATCAAAATATTTAAGAGGTAAACGATTAATTTTATCACTTACACTACTTCTTAATTTCTTAGCAAATTTATTAGATATAATTGTCATTGATAATCCTTGAACATAACTAAATAGTGAACTTACTAAATATAATACTCCCATAAATATAGCAATATTCTTTATTCTATCAGTATTTAATTTAGGTTTAATTAGTTCAAAAACAGATTTAGGTAATTTATCTAATTGAATTAGAACATTTTCTTTATCTTTAATATCACCTAGTATACTAATAGTTTCTAATTGATCACCTACTGATATTGTTGTATCTTCATATTTAATACTAGTTAATAAATTTTCTAATATACTTTTAGGTAAGCTAAGAATGGCTACCATTTTTTCTTCATCATTAAGTGATGATATATTTTTCATCGTATTAGTTAATGCTAATTTATCTTCTCCAGTAATACTATCATTAACCATTATCTCTTTATATTTGTTTTGGAAATCAATATTCTTGAAATTATCTGATATCTCAGTACCAATAGATTCTAATACTTCCGTACGAGGAATTAGACCAATACTTATCTCATCAGCAAAATCAGATAGTTTATTGGGAGCGATTAAAGAAAGTATAGAGCTTATCATTGCAAGGATTAAGGAAACAATCATCAAGTATTTCCAAGCTCTTAAGTTTTTCAACAATCTTTTTAATGTTCCAACAAAATCTTTTGATTTTTCAACACTTCTATGTCTTGGCATTATAATTCCTCCTCACTTAATTGAGATAAAGCAATTTCTTTGTATACGGAACAATTCTTCATTAAATAATCATGAGTACCTATTCCCACACATTCACCTTTATCAAGAACAATTATTTTATCAGCATTCATAATTGTACCAATTCTTTGAGCAACGATTATATTTGTTGCATTCTTAGTATGTTTTTTAAGTTCACTACGAAGGATAGAATCAGTTTTATAATCTAGGGCGGAGAAAGTATCATCAAAGATATATATTTCTGGGTCTCTTGCTATTGCTCTAGCAATTGAAAGTCTTTGCTTTTGACCTCCACTTACATTTGTTCCCCCGCGAGCAATATGGGAATTAATTCCATCTTCCATTTCCCTAACAAAACCTTCTGCTTGTGCAACTCTTATTGCTTCTTCTACGTTCTTAGAAGTTATCTCTTTATCAGTAGAACCAAAAGTTACATTGTCCATTACAGAACCTGTAAACATTACAGCTTTTTGAGGTACATAACCAATTTTATTATTTAATAACTCTTGTTTATACTCTTTAACATCAACACCATCAACTAATACACTTCCATCAGTTGCATCATAAAATCTTGGTATTAAATTAATTAGAGTTGATTTACCGGAACCAGTCGAACCAATAAAAGCTACTGTCTCTCCTTGATTTGCTTTAAAGCTAATATTTTTTAATAAATATTCATCAGCATCCGGATATTTAAAAGAAACTCTCTTAAATTCAACAGTTCCCTTTTCTTTTGTCTCTCCATCAAAATTTCCCTCAATAATAGAAATTTTTTCATCTAGCACTTCATTAATACGACGAGCAGAAATTTGAGCACGAGGAGCCATCATAAATATCATAGCTAACATTAAGAAAGACATGATTACTTGCATACCATAACTTGAGAATACAATCATATTACTGAATATAGTAATTCTTTCTGTTAGACCAGCATTCATAATTAAAATAGTACCAATGATGTATATACCTAAAGTTAAACCATGCATTACGAGATTCATTACGGGCATCATAACAGCAAAAGTACTCTGATTAAACATTTGTTGTTTAGTTAAAGATTCATTTACTTCACCAAATCTATCAGTTTGGAACTTTTCAGCATTGAATGCACGAATTACACGAATGCCTGTTAAGTTTTCACGAGTAACCCCATTAATTCTATCAATTAACTTTTGAACACGTTCAAATCGAGGTAAAACAATAACTAAAATAATAGAAACTGTTACTAAAAGTATAACAACGCATATTCCTGTTAGAATACTCCATTCCAATCCTTTATTTAATATCTTTAATATTGCCCATACTGCCATTATCGGAGCTTTAACTAACATTTGTAATCCTAAACCAATTACCATATCTACTTGAGTAACATCGTTAGTTGTTCTCGTTATTAAACTACTAGTGGAAAACTTCTTCATTTCAGCAATACTGAACTTTCCAGTCTTCTCAAATATTTTTGATCTAATAACAGTTGCAAAACTAGATGCAATATTGGAAGCTAAAAAACAAACGACAATCGAAGATATTAAACTTCCAAATGCACATAGACACATTTTGCCACCAGCAATTAGAATATCACTCATCAAACTTCCCTCAGTTTGAACAAGTCTTGTAATTTCACTCATATAGTCAGGCATGGTTAATTCTAACCATACTTGAACTATTACTAAAACTAAAGAAATAAGAATACCTATTATTTCTTTTTTCTTTAAATATCTAAATAATTTAATCATATTATCACCCATTCGCACTTGTTAATTTTATCACTAAAATGTGAAAATTAAAAGAACCTATAGTAAAGGTTCTTTATTCTTTAATGTATGATCTTTAATGAAATAGTGTTTCTTACATATCGTTGTTATAACAGGTCGATTAGAAACAATAATATATGTCTTATCCTTTAAGTGTTTCTTAATCATAGATGCAACTTTTTTCTCCGTTTCCATATCTACTTCATATGTCGGATTATCAAGGAATAAAACTTCCCTATCCATTAATAATCCTCTTATTAAATTTATTTTTTGTCTTGTAACAATATCAATTTGATCATTCATAATTGTATCTAATCCATCACTTAGTGAATTATACCAGACCGTTAAGTCAATTTCATTAATTAAGTTTATAATTTCTTCATCAGTTTTTCCTGAACCCATCAATAAATTATCTCTTAAACTTATATTAAACATTTCCGTATTAGGGGTAGAATAATATGAATTTAAGTATTTCTTAGTAATTTTCCCATCAACAAAGATACTACCTTCATCAATACTAAATAAGCCACTCAAGATATTTAATATTGTTGATTTACCTTGTCCTGCCTTACCCATAATATCAATATGATCTTTTATTCCCAATTCAAATTCAGGAATGTTTAAAGAGAAATTAGGATCTCCATAAGTAATAGCTGCATTACTAACTTTAATACTCTTAAAATTACTTATATAATTTAATTCTCTTTCATTATTAAAATAACTATTTAATTCATGAAAATTATTTAAAGACTCTTTAACATTCTTTATAAATGGATTAATAGTTCCCAATAAATCTATTAATTTAACCATTATTACTAATATAAATAGAATTACTCCTAACCTATCTACTGTCGCATTAATAAATATAAATGTCGATGCTAATATCAATATTGTTATTACAAATATCTTATTAGTTAATGCATTATCATTTTCAGTACTCTTTAAGAAACATATATCAGATTCATCATTGGCATCTAATAAACGATAACAAAAGTTAAAGACATTCAATTTTTTAATTGTTAACATCTTATTAATAAAGTCTTTTAATAGATCATTATAGTTATTAATATTATTAGTTACGACACTATTATTATATGAAGTCATAATTACTATTATTAATATAAACATTACAACAAGCCCTAAAACGACATTAATATCTAATAATTTAATGAATAGAATAAGCAAACCAATAAAACATGGAATAATATATTCTCCAATGTCACTTATTATCTTAGTAATATTATAGGATACACGTAAGATCTTATCAGCTATTAATTCACGATTCATCTCTTCAACTGTCTTATATTCAAGATTCTCAAATTTAGAAAAATAATACATCTCTATATTGTGTTTTACATTGTGATAACTCGAACTTGCAATACTCTTATACATTGTCTTTAAGATACTTCTAATAATATAGATAATAACTATTGATAAAAGTAAAAATACTAATTTAGTATCTGTTATTCCATCTCTAATAAAATTTAAAAACATAAATGCGAATAAATACCAACAAGCATAGATAGTTATTTTATATAAAGTTGTCATAACTACGGATGATATATCACATTTTTTTAATATTTCTTTCATACTATACACCTGTAATAGTATTATACAATTATTTAATTATTTAGTCTACAATAAGATATTCACAAACACAGTTCTTATAGTTTTTTATTTTATATAATGGTTTTAAATGCGTTCTTGCTCCCATATTTCTTACTACTAATCGAGATTTTAAATTAGCTTTAATATAAGTTTTACTAATTAATTTCTCATCTAATTCTTCATTTTCTAAATAAGCTGCAATGAACTCAGAGAAAAAGGCATCGCCTGCTCCGCTAACATCTACTTCTTTTTCAGGATTCTCAATTTCTTTTTCAATTACTTCTCCATTTAATACAATAGTACATCCTTTTTTACCTTTAGTTATAATTAGTAATTTAGGTTTAAATAGTTCATATATATCCAATTCATCTAACATAAATTTATTTTTAAATGTCCTAAATACTTTGTTATTCATGTTAATAATTTCAAAACGATTAGCAATTATATCAGTTAATTCGTCTAAAGATCTATATCTTATATCATAATCATAACCAATATCTAAGAATGCCTTATTAGTAGTACTCTTTAATACTTTAGTTGTTAATACATGAAAGTTGTCGATAACTAGATAATCACTTTCTAAGATTTCTGGTATTACTTCATCTTCTGTTAAGATTTCACCATGATAACCAACTTCGCGATTACAAAAAGGACATTCAGTAGAATAAGTATTATTATCAATAAAATATGCTTTAGATTGTTTATCTACTCTCTTTATTTTATTTTTAATTCCTAAGTCATTTAAATCTTTAATTATTATATCTCCGATAGTATCAGTTCCGCATGAACCAATAAAGAAACATTCATAACGATTACTTAAATTAGCTAAGATATTGGCATTAGTCTTACCCCCACTTACACCTTCCAATTCCCCATTTTTAATATAATAGTCTAAATATAAATTTCCAAAACTAACTATACGCATTTTACATACTTCCTTTAAAAAAATATAATTTTTTAACTGCTTCTTTATCATATTTTATTTTTCTTAGATTAATCTTCTTAGTTCTAGCTATATTAAGCATTAACAATAGACATTGAATTGTCTCATAAAAGTCATTAACTATACTATCTTCATACTTGCTATCAAGCACGATATAGTCCTTCATTTGTAAATCTAATACCGAAATAATAGTTTTATCTAAATCAGTATTTCTATTTCTTAAATAGATAGCTGATGACTCATGCTTCTTATTGCTAGTTGATCTACCATGACAATAAGAATATTTTTCATGCATCAATGGTACTGAAGCACCACTTTCAGTAAATGTACTTTCTAAAAATGCAGCACTAGCTTTACTATCAATTCCATGATATATATTAACATAACTAGTATCAATATTTAAAGATAAATTCACATTTAAATTATTAAATATATCATCGATAATATCTTTAAATTTATCTTTTAGATAATATTTTAGCAATATAGACATTGGTATGATAGTTGCTTTCATAGAAATAAAACTATCTTCTTTATCCATTTCATAATGAAGCAAAATTTCATTACTAATATTAGTCTTTCTCGATGATAATAGATAGGTATTCTTATCTTTTAATATGGAACTCTTTACACCAAAATTAGACCCACTATAAGATGCTATAAAAATATTATCAAAGGGTTCTAAGTTAGTATATCCTAAGTCTCTTGCATCGAGGGAATATGCTATACATGACTTTGATGCAGCAATTATACTGCTTGCGTACTCACTGACAACATAACTTCCACCGACACCAGTACATATTGTATTTCCTTTCATCTTATCAAGACTTAGAGTAATATCATCAATATTCTTTGTTGATTCTAAAATATCTCTCTTTAATTCTTCTAAATAATTCATTTTACCACTTCCTAGCTTAAGTATATTACTTATATAGGAAGTATTTGGTCTACTTAGAAAAATTCATCAAGTAATTTAATTTTATCAATTCTCTTTAATTCAAAATGTCTTAAATCATGACGAAGATTACAATAAGCTGCAACACCCCATCCTGAAGAATACAAGAATAAATCATAAGGATTAATAGTTCTTGTCGTAATTCCTTTTTTATAAGAATAGTAATCAATTAATACTTTACGATGTTCTTTAATGGCTTTAGCTAATATGTTATAAGTATCCTTTATCGAATCCATTACTTCAACATTTTCAAGTTTACTACCTAAATATATACCTCTTACCTTATCAGCAATAATATTTAACTTTTCTTGAGATTCTTCATCAACTCTCAAATCTCTTAAGAATTCATAATCAGATACTTTAAAACTACGTTTAGGAATTCTAACTTGATTTTTTAGAACATATCCCCCATAAGGTCCATATATCGTATCTACATATATTCCGGCTTTTTCCATATCATCTTTATAAGCACGAACCATTCTTGGAGTTACTTCTAGAATATTAGCAAGTTCATCAACCGAATATTTTTTACCTGTCGACAATAATTCAATCATAGTTAAAATATTACTAAGTTTACTCATAACATTCACCTAATAATATTATACAAATATTTTACAAATAAAAAAAGGATATATATCCTTTAATTATTCCTTAGTTTGAACACATATAGTATAATGTGAAAAATCAAGAGAATTCATCATATTTTGATAATCTTCCTTTGTGAATTCTTCAATATCACTTAATTTATCAATATCATAGTATTTAAAGTCTACAACATTAGATACAAATGGTGATAGCATTCTTGAACAATGATCATTTCGATTAATTAAACTAATTGTATTTTCCTTTTTCATAAGTTCAAACATTTCTTCATCAAAAGGTTTCTTATCCATAATATCAAGAACTAATTCTTTAAATCTATCGACATTATTGCCATAAAGAGTAAATGATAGAATAACATAATCATCATACATGATATTAATGCTTTTATTCACACTGTAAGGTGATAGATTTTCTTTTTTAATTGTCTTAAATATTTCTGATGAATCATCAAAATTATAATCTAAGAAGAAAGTACTATAGAAAGATAACTTAACTCTCTCTTTTGGTGTCAATGAACTGATATTTACTTTAAAAGATATCTTTATTATTTCATCTAAATCTGGTTTAACAATTTTAACGAATTTATCTTTTACTTCATCATCTTCATGTTTATCTAATACTTCATATTTATAATTATTAAATTCAATTTTATCATAAGTTTCTTCAATTAATTTTTTTACTTTTTCACTATCGAAATTACCTGATATAGCAATTACTTGATTTTCTGGTTGATAGAAAACATCATGAATGAACTTTAAATACTCACTATCGATTTTAGCTATATCTTCTACTTTTCCTAAATTATTAATAAAAACATTTTGTGTTAGTAAAGAATTAATAGAAGCAATAGTAAATTCTTCATATTGTCTATCTGCACCCATTCTTATTTCTTCAAGGACAGGAGATTTAACTTTTTCTAATAGTTCATCATTAAAAACCGTCTTATTAACAACATTAATTAATTCAATTAAACGGTCATTTGCATCACTTACCGTGTCCATGTAAAATGTTGTTAGCTTAGCTGAAGTTGATGCATTAAATGACACATATTTATCACTTAGATAATCAAACATATTTCCATATTCACTAGCTTCTATTAATGTATGTTCTAGCAAATGGGCAGATCCAGGAATTATTTCATATTCCTTATCATTGCATTTAAACTTTTTATTGGTACCACCATAATTAACAATGATTTCCATAAATGTACGATTCTTAGTTTGATCTTCACACAATACTAATCTAATTCCATTTTTTAAAACACAAGTCTCACATTTAGTCATGTTGCACCTCCCCTTTATCTTCTATGAAGAATATTGTATTAGTCTCGACAATTCGATCTAAGAAGGCAATTATATCTTCAACTTTAATCTTCAACATTTCATTATACGTCCATGAAGTTGTCTTTATATCTAAGTCATTATTAATGCGATTATTTAATTCTGTATAAAGTCCATCTTCTTCTCTTAATAAATCAACTTTATAAGCAGCAATTAATTTTTCCAAGTATTTAGTTAACTTTTCTTTATCGTGTAGATATGACATAACTTCATTAATTAACTCGACTACTTTATCTTTATTAGCATCTTCAATGAATGCTTCTATTGTAAACATTCCATAACTAATTCCTGACGATACATAAGCATCATATACAAGACCATTCTTAACTCTTAACATATCAAATACGAGATTATTCTCTTGAGCATTTAGAATATTAACTATTATACTTAAGATTAATTTATCTTCTTCAGTCATGTCTTTAACTTGATATTCCATTACTAACTGAGATTGATTAAACTTAGTTTGAATACTTGTTAACTTATTTTCAGCTATTGGTAATGGATTAATATATTTAGGCGTAATATGAATTATCTTTTCTTCTTGAGGTAAATACTTATCAAAAAGATAATTTACTCGACTCTCTTCAATATTTCCATATACATATACTAAATAATTATTATTAATAATATTATCCTGATAGAACTTATTTAAATCTTCCCAAGATAGAGAATCAATTTGTTTACTCTTTGATTCATAAGAATATCCCATTATTTCTTGTGGATCAATAATATCTTTAATATCACTGTTATTAGATCCATATATATCTTGTTTAGCTGAATCATGTTTTCTTCTAAAATAGCTCTTTGCATGTTCAAACTTTTCATATCCACTCTCTTTATTTAATAATATTGGATTCTTAATAATGCTCACGATAAATTTGAATGATTCTTCGATATCATAATCTTTAATTAATCCTTCTTGAGGTAATACAAATGTAATATTGATATACATTTGATCGCATATAGTATTAGTACTATAGTAATAATCTAATACAGTTTTTCTTAATTTTTCTTTTTCAAATTCTGATTCTTCAGTAATTAATGCACTTGATTCACATAACAAATGACTTAAATAATTATTTATCAAAAGATATTCATTTTTGCATTCAACCGGATAAATAAGTTTAAACTCAATTGTATGTATAGCTTCACTTTTTATAACTACTGGTTTTGTGCTTAATTCTATTTCTTTCATATGAACTCCTTCTTCTATAAACTCTTTTCCATAACGAAATATATCACGATTTAATAGAAATATCAAAATTATTCTTTATAATCGTAATCCCAAAGACTTAATTTACCATTTATTGGAATAGGTTTTATCTTCTTAACTTCCTCTAATTTAAATCCATAACCATCCCAATCTCGTGATTCTTTTTTGATAACTCCATGATATACTAATGGGTCCTTCTTTTCTAAGATATTTCTCAATTCATCATCAACATGAATGGAATCAGTAACCTTACATTTAGCAATTATACATCCAGACGGATATTCAAGATTTAAATGTTTAAATTTCTCCATTGCTTTTTTATCAATACCCTTTCCCGCATGAATTAATAATTCTCCACGAAATTTAGTATTCCATGTTCTAAATTCATATTCTTTATAACCACAAGCAATCAAACTCGCCCAAGGTTGTTTAATTGTTAATACTTTCATCTTAATTCTCCCTTAATCTATCTTGTATCCAATTGATATCTTCGATTGATTTATCAATATTAAATCTTCCATTACCTATTGGATAATATACTGAATATAAATGGTATTCTTCTCCATTAAAGTTCCTAATGTACTCTTTCTTTCTTGATGTAGATACCGATACTTTTTCATTTAATACGATGGAACTAACTTGATTGCCAAATAGAATAATTACTTTAGGTTTGATAATTTCAAATTCCTTCTTTAATAACTCCAAATAGTTTAAATATACTGAGTCTGGTAAAGGTCTTGCATCTATTTGATTACATTTACCTAAATTAGTTATAAATACTTTATGATCTTCTATATTCTTATAAACTTTAATAGCAAATTCTTCTGTCCATTCGGAGCCTTTAATACTCTTTATTTCCTTATAGATATCTTCATCTATCAAATTACATGCTATGAATAGATCCCAAATGTTTTTAGTTCCTATCCAAGGAGAATGTGGTCCCTTCCAAGTATCGTAAGATGCAATATTTCTTCCGGTTGGATTCATAAATACAAAACAGATATCCGGATTATTTGTACATCCGCCATTATAAATTGAATGAAGACTCTTATCACCATATTTTAGTTGTAATTTATCATATTCATCATATAGATCTTCAATTTTCATAATTTACCCTCCTTTAGAATTAACCATGTACTCATTCCCTTTTTATTAATCTTAAAAGGTTTAACTCTTTGATATTTTTTTACTTTAATTAAAGTTGCATAGTTACTATCTTGTTTATTCCTAATAAATTCATCATCTATACATAGAGGTTTGCGATATTTCTTAAATACTTCATCTATATCATCTTTTTTAAAATCAAAGAATAAGCAAACACCAGCATAAAAGTAACCAACAATTGGTCCTCCTGATTGCTTTACTATAATGATATCGTTAGGTTTTACTTTTTGATATGGAAGACCTCTATTCTTTGAAAATCTTGATTCAATAGTCTTCTTACCTTCAACTATATAATCAAAATAGGGTCCAGAAAAAATAGCTAAATGAATTGTCGTTGTTTCATCAAAATCTAAATCTATATTATTAAGTATCTCTTCTAGCATTTCTCTACATCCTCATATTCTAGATATTCCCATATCTTTTTATATTGTTTTAATTGTTCTTCATTACTTATTTGAGCTACCGGATGAAATCCCGGAATAATAATTAAATCATCAACCTTATATACATTACCTATATTATCTTTTAAAGTATCTTTAATAGGGAAATTATATATCTTAGATAAAGATAGTAAAGGATAATATCCTAGAGTAAATATTACTTTAGGTTTAACAATATTAATTTCATCACTCAAATGTTCTGAGCAATTAACTGTCGATGCTCGCAAATTAATATTATTGCCACGATACGATGAACCAGTTCTCGAGCATTTAATAGCATTAGTAATGTATACTCTCTCTTGTTTGATATTTCCATTAGAAGAAGTAATAAGAAATTGTTTTAGTTTCTTTGTTGTTAAACTACTCTCTTCTTCGATTATATTATTCCAATTATCTTTATCCAATTTAGAATTTAGATGTTTCATATCTTCAAAAGGTCCCCAATCTTGACCAATTATCATTAAATTAGAATTAATACGGTTACACCAGTCAGTCCAAATCGAAGGAATAGATAAAGCAAACTTAGAATCATTGTAATAATTAACAAGGGAACATTTACCCAAATTAGTACATTTATTACACTTACCCATTTTAATAATTAAATCTTCTAACTTCATATAAATATCACAACTTTATTATATCAAAAAATAGATGATAAAATCATCTATTTAGTATCATTTTTTATATTTCAAATAAATTATTAATTCTTTTATATTGACAATCAATAGATTTATTATTTCTGTCCATTAAAACGGGAATTAAACCATAAGTCTCTGCTACTTCTAGTATTTTTAAATTGTCATCGATAAATATCGCTTCTTGTTCTTTTATTTTAAATTCACGATTAGCTATTTCAAATAGTTTTCCTTGTATTTTAGTAGAGAAATATACGGAAGAAATATAGATCTTTTCAAAATAACTATCTAATTCATAAAATTTTAAAATACGCATAACACAAGGCCAATTATCCGTTATCATGAGTAAGCGATATTTATTACTCAAATAATCTAATTCTTCTTTAACTTGAGGATATATAGCATATTTATCATTTTCATAAGTTATATTATAAGCAATACTATTTAAGTCTTCTTCACTAATATCATATTTTAATGTAAAAAATACATTTTTATAGAAACGATAAAAGATATCATATTCTTCTTCTAAAGTATGTGCTTCTTCACTAATGATATTGTTATATCTATTCATTACATTTAGAATATCATTGATATCTAATGCTTCCATATTAACAAGGCTTTTAAATTTTGGGGTAATAAACCAATAACCAGTAGTAGGATAAGCTAATACTTTACCAAAATCTAATATTACAAACTTTATCATACAGTAACCTCCAATTGTTACTCATATTTTATCATTTATGACAGGATGAAGGCAATTGTATTTAAGATAGTTGCTGCAATAAATAATATACCAGCTACTAAGTCGGTACTTTCTCTTTTTATTTTATATCTTGTTGTATAAGTTATCCCATTATAAGCGCATATTAAACTAACTAACGATGATGCTGATTGATCTTTCGATATACAAATAAAAACAAGTACCATAAAGAATAAAGCCATTCCTAGAATTCCATATCTCATTGTCTTTAAATCTATTAACTCTGCTAACTTAACAATAGTCTCGTCACTTTTATTAATAAAGTCTTCAGATTTTATGTGTTCTCCTGCAAGTATTTCATTAATTGATACGTCTAAAGCATTTGATAATGGTTTAAGTAAAGACATATCCATTAAACAAATGCCTCTTTCCCATTTAGACACTGCATTTTTAGAGATACCTAAGATACTTGCTAGTTCTTCTTGTGTCATATTTTTTTCTTTTCTAAGTTCGGCAATGAATTTACCAATTTTAATTTGATCCATAATTATCTCCTTTCTGAAGATAGTTTACTAAAATAATAGATTAAAATAAACAAACCGTTGGTTTACTTTAGTAACTTTATTTCTCTAATCCTCCATTAGGATCCATATAAGTATCCTCATTAATTTTTAAAACCATTTGATGAGAATAGTTTTTAAAACCTACACTTTCATAAAGTTTTTGAGCTTTATTTCCCTCTAGCACATCAAGGATTAAATCTTTATTCTTATCTTTTGCCATTTCAATAAGTTTATTTAAAGATATACGTCCAATGCCTTTTCCTCGATATTCTTCAGCAATAAAAATTCTAAATAAATATATCTCTTTTGGATTTTCTTTAATTCCAATAAATCCAACCATTTCTTCATTATTCATAATCTTATAGTACTTTTCATTTTCCGCAAAAGACAAATATTCAGGATCTATTATTCGAAGTTCATAAATCGGATCAATAGAGTTATGATGTTTCCACTCTTCAATTATCCATTCACGAAAAAAATCATTATTTTCATTCACTAATCTAACATTTAATTCCATAATACCTATTCCTTTTCAATATATTCATCCATTAATAACTAGTTGTTCTTGTAAGATGATAAGGTTTACTATCCTTAATATCTTTACTTTTTAACCATAAGAAATCATTTACTTCAATGCCACATATATTGGTTTTATTTACTATATATCTTTCAACTTCAATAACGGATGCTCTTATCTCAACTTCCATTTCATCATTTTCTAATATAGGAGTCTTAGAATCTATTAATTCACTTAGTTTAGGAGAATACTCCGTAATATTAAGAGCACGTAGGACTTGAGGTATTTTATAATCACTACAACCAGCAATATTACTATAATCAACTTCGATACCCTCTTTTATTTTCCTTGCATGTAATATATCCGAAGTTAATAAACTAGCTAATTTGTAAAAATAAACTGTTTTACCATTATAAGTTCTCGTATCTTTAAAACTTGGAAAATTATCTATTAAGATATTTATTAAATCAATATCTCTTACAGTATCCTTTATATATTCATAGAAATTACCATTCATCTTAGTATTTACTATTTTACTTATACTTGTTAATATTTTATATCTTTCATAAATTAGGGGTATTTCAGTATTGCCTGACATAAAACCTTCAAACTGATCAAATGTCATATTTTCAACTTTTTTGAAATCGGAAAAGAAATCAATATTGGATATAAATACGTACATTAAGGCTGTACTACCATCATACGTTTCATTATTATCTGTTTTAATTGTCCATTTAGGATTGCCCCAAAAACTAAAACCAATAGATTGATAT
>CAZKFB010000034.1:0-14590 GCA_964551965.1 uncultured Muribaculaceae bacterium | reverse complement strand
ACATGCCTTTCACGCATGCATTCATGGGTTCAAATCCCGTACGGGTCACCATTTTGTAAATTAACTAGCTTAGCTAGTTTTTTTTATATAAAAAAAGTGGATGCTAACAGTATCCATTATTTTTTTTGTAATTAAATAAATCTAAAGAACTAATATCTTCCGTATTATTAAACTCTAATTCATTAGGATCAAATAATACTTCAATATATTTATACACAATACGACTATCTTCACTTCCACAAATCGAATTACTAGTTCCAACAAACAAAGTTTCATCAACTAATGTCGTATTAATCGTAAATCCAGCATCTTCAAAATAAATATCATCAGTAACATCTAAATACATATTATTAAGTTTATCCTGTTTAGTAAAAGTATCATTTACACAATTATAGATAACCAATTCATCTATTCTCGTTTCATTATTTCTAATAAATAACACAAGTTTTGCATCTTTATATAAAGCAATTCTCTTATAAAGATAAATATTTTTAGCGATTTGCTTATCATTTATCTTAAGCTCATTACCTTTATATTTAATATTAAAATTCTCAATATATACATCTAAAGAAATAAGATCATTCAATGCATACTCTTTAAATGTACCTGTCTCATTTACCAAATGATAATTACTATCATCAAACTGATAAGTATCATTCTTTTTATTATTATTTGTTTCTCCACCATCATAAGGGTTTAATATAACATAAATTAAAGAAATACCAATTACCAAAGTAAGAGCAACAAATATCGTAACTATTTCTCTTTTCATAACATCACCTATATAAAAATAATTGAAGTTTCCTTCAATTATTTATTAGCTATTTTAATTAAATGGAATGAACCATTAGAATACTCGAAAGTATAATCAACTTTACTTAATTTATCTAACACATCAGATAAATCTCTACTACTATCTTTTACGCTTTCTTCTAAATTATTAATATTATATATCTTATTATCTCTATTTAAAGCAACATGAGAACTTATTACAACTTTATTTTTATCTTCTTTTATATCATAAATACTATAGATTAATTCATCGGAATTAACAACTGCTTCACCAATTGCAATATAACTACTAGTTGATTCCGAATAAGCATAATTTAATCCATCGACAACAAAATTGCCATTTTTAAATAATTTATCATTAAATAGTTCATTGTATTTATTTTCTAATACATCAGCTTTAACCGTACTAATAATACCTTCTTTTACAATATCCTTATTAGAAACCTTCTTATAAGCCATTGCTAATTTATCTTCATTAGAGATATTCTCAGTACTATATTCGCCCTTTAATAAATCATAATTTAAAATATGAACATTATTTAATAAGCTTCCGTATTTCCCCTTTAACCAAGTTAAATCGTGAACTACAGATGTTGTCGTAGTTGTTGAAGAAGTACTTGTTGTATTTCCTTTAATTGGTAAATTTAAGTTACCTGTATCATAAAGACGATATATAAGGACTAAACTACAAGCAATTAATAATATAATATAAATATTTAATCTAAATATCTTCCAAGATTTTCTTCTACTTAGTTTTAATTGATCTTTTCTAATCGAATCTTTAACATCTTCAACTATATCTTTTTTTATTTCTTCTTTTATTTCATTTTTATATGTACTATTAAATGATGTTCTTACATCATTTACGATAGTTTCAACGATTTCGTCTTTAACTGTTGTATTAATCTCACTTAAAATATCTTCTCTAAGACGAGCACGAACTTTTTTATCTAGTACTTCATCATTATTCTTTGCCATATACTCCACCTACATCTTAATTATAATTTATAAACTAATTTGTTTCAATTAATTATTATATACCAAAATGTATAGTTGTAAAGAAAAAAGCTATCAACTATCGATAACTTTTGTTTTTCTTCCAATCAATTATAATGTAAGTAAGCATTCCAAGAATTATTATAATTAGGGCGCCTATTATGATTGATGCATTATCCCTTTTCTTTTCTATTTTAATAATATACTTACTATTTATTCCATCTTTTTCAGCATCTATAACTACTCTATTTTTATTTTTAATATCGATAATTCCCGTTCCTGAAACCTTAACACTTTCATCTTTCGAACTAGCTAAGATATATATCTCATCAACATCCTCATCGATATTAAGTATGTATTTACCATCTTCTTTATTTAAATCATATCCTACTACTCTAAATTCATCTAGTTTTATTGTTCCATTATGATTACTTACTTTAGTTGTTGTTGATTCCTCTACATTCGTAGTTGGTTCTTCTATAGCCATTGTTGTTGTACTAGAAGTAGTAGTCGTTTTTTCACCTTTCTTAGTTGTAGTCGTAGTCTTTTTTGTTGTTGATTTCTTTTGTGAGGGAGTCGGAGTTGGGGTTGGAGCTGGAGTTGGAGTTTTTGGTGGTGTTTCTGGCGCAACAACACTAACATTTATCGTATAAGAAGTATTAATAGCTTCTCCATCAAATGTTTCAACATCATTTGAAGCTACCTTAATTGTTGCTGTACCAACACTTTTACCAGTTACAGTAATAGTTGCTGAAGAAGCATTCAAAGAAGTATCAAAGAATTCTTTTGTAGATGAAATACTTGCAACACTTTCATTAGATGTAGATATATCTACTCTACCAGCCGCATTAGTAACGCTTACTGTGAATGTTTTACTTTCATTAGGCGCTAAATTAATATTTCTCGTTGATACACTTATTCCACCATTAGCTCTTACTGCTATTGGAAATAATACCAATATCAAAAGTAATGATAACTTTTTAAATATGCTCATACTATCCCTCCATTATTATCTTTCTAATCGCAATATAATCTGATACAGAAATTTTACCATCCCTATTTATATCAGCAGCAATTGATTCATTATTATCAGTAATCTTGTCATCCATTATATGTTTTCTTATCTTGATATAATCAGAAGTTGAAATCTTTCCATCACCTGACGGATCACCTAATATAATAAACTTATATGTATATTCACCTATCTTTAATGAATAATTTGTACCAATATTATCAGTATCTTTAATCTCTTGATTATTTTTATTTAGTATTTTATAAGTAACTCCGTTTGTATTAATATCAGATTGTAACAACGTTTTATTTATCGATTTAGCATTATTTAAACTTATTGTAATTGTTCCATTATCTATTTTATACTTAGTTGATTCGATTACATTATAAATACTAAATTCAATACACTTTTCAATATTCTCGTATTTAATAATATATTTATATTTGCCTGCTTTAACACTATTATTGAGTTTAATTGTAACTAATCCACTATCAATCGTAGCAGATAATGTAAAATACTCTGATACATCTTTATTATTACTATCAATTACTTTATGAGTAACTTTATCTATATCATCAATATTCTTTAATTCAAAGTTTACTGAATAATAATCATTTGTATTAACATAGATAATATCTTTATTCCCGATAATCGACTTAATTTCAATATCCGGAGTCTCTACTTGTTGCTTTGCATTTCTTGTATAGGCAAATATGACATTTGAACATCCTTCTATTGAAGATGAAGAACTAGAATATTCTCCTAAATCTTTCCATTCAGTACCATCAATTGAATACATAGTTGTCTTAAGAGGAATATTTGCATATTTATAGACATCACCATCGCTTTTACAAAGTACAGGGAAGAAATAATCTTCTGATGAAGTATATTTAACAATAATTGTATAATCATTAGTTATCTCTTGAGCATCAAAAGTTAGTGTCTTAACACCACTACTACGAGAATCTCCCGTTCCAAGTAATATCCAATCATCATTTGATTCTATATTATTTGTTTTTGATAGATATACTTCATAAGATGTATTCTTTTCAACTTCAACACTTACACGATCTAAATATTCTATATTTTCTGTTTTCTTTGCAAACTTAGCCGATGTATAAATAGTACCACCAGATCTAAATCCTAAACGATAATTAGCTAATCCATAATTTGCTCTATAGGCATTATCATAATCATTTACTTTTATATCATTATAATTACTTATTCTCGTACATACATTAGTGTCATCATAAGATATATAGAAATTTCCTTTATTTCCAAATGCTTCTCCCCACGAATTGCGGACAATCCAAGCTCCATTTCGCGATGGAGTATTCTTAAAGTTAGTACTAACAATTGAATCATCCCAACCAACAATATTAACGGCATGATTAGTATCATATCCATCCGGATAATAGTAATACTCCCCATTAATATATTTACTATATAAATTATATGAACTAGGCATATAAATAGATGCTCCAACAGAACCATATTTAACAATTTTATCTTTTATTAATTTAATTGCATCATCAGAACAAATTCCTTGATTATAATAATTAATATCATAATTCCCAATTAATACCGAAGGAACTTCATTAGGTATAGAATTATCTTCTATTGGTAAATTATATTCCGTAAAAGACATTTCACTTTCTAAAATTGGACCCGTAAAGCGGTAATAATAAGATGCTGCATAGAAAGAGTTACCTCCAGAATCTAGTTCACGATTAATTCCTAATGGGTTAACTAAAGAACTAGTTAAATAAGGATATCTTGTTAAACTATACTCCATATGTTTTTCGGAGAAATCAAAGTTACCTAATCCTTCTTTTCGTGCTGATGTTTCAACACATGAATTGGCCGCAAATGTCCAACAACTACTAGTATATTTTTGATCTCTAATATCAGATAAATATCCAAGTTCTAATGATGAATAGCGTAGATCATTAGAAGAATATAGACTATATTTACTTAGACCATATCTTCGAGGTTTCATTATTGAAGATTCACAATAAGGAGGTTCTTCAAAATTAAAACGTTCTTCTCCCAATTCTAACCATCTCTTATACTCACTACTCATTTCACAAACTTCGAGAGCACTACAATCCAAAACTAAAGAACTAACTACAATTAATAATGCCAATATAAACTTTCTCATACACATCTATCCTATAAACCAAATATATACCAAAATATAAATTTTTACAACAAAAAATAAGTGATTTCTCACTTATTTAGTAAGTTTTGTTAATTCGATTTTATAATCAACTGTTATATCAGGGTCATTAGGTTTATCTTTATCTGTTGAAGCTAAAATAACAAAATGTAAGTTCTCTAAGTTATTCAAAACATCATTATCGAAGAATTTCTTTCCTTCAGTTAATTTAGGATTAGCAAGTTCTGAGATTGTCCATCCACTATTTTCGGTAACAACATCTCTTAATGAAGTAGCTTTTTCTAATTGTTTTGCTCTTGTAGCTAATTCATAGAATTTTCCATTAGCATCTACTGCATAATAACCAATTTGGAAAGAATAAACTTTCTTATCTTTACCAAGATATGCAGCATTAGATGCATAGAAGAAATTCATATCATTATTGGCAAAATAATGAACATTTACAACATTAACATCTTCTTGATTAATTGAACCAACATATATTTTACTTTCATGACTTGTTGTAAAAATATATATAAGTAAGATTACAATGATTATTGTCAAAACAATTAACATTGGTAATGGATTATTTAAAGCTCTTTCTACTTTACTAAGGACTTTCTCATCTGACACTTTTTCAACTATTTCTTTTTTCTCTACTTTTTTAGTTGTTTTAGTTTTTGTATCTTTTAATTCTTTCTTTGCCATATTTACACCTCATTTGTTGTACTTTCTGTAGTTGTAACAACATCTACTATTTTAGGAGTTAAGTTAACTACTATAACATCCTCTTCTTTATTAATTATAGCATCCTTTTCTTTATTTGTCGATGAAACATATCCATATCCATTTACTTCTATTTTTACTCCTGATAATTTTGCAAATCTTTTAACTTCACTACTACTCCAACCAGTCATATCAGGCATTGTAATATTACTTCCATTAGTAACTAAATATATCTTTGATGATTGAGAAATCTTTGTTCCCTTTTTAGGATATTGATTAATAACGACATCACCATCACCAATAACCACCGGAGTAGATCCAACATTAGCAATACTTTGTAAAGCCGTTAATGCCGAAGAATTAACATAGTTTTTAACGTTAACTATCTTTGATTCATCTTTATCGCTAGGTCTTTCATCTAAATTACGGTATTTACTAATACTCTCAACAAGATTCTTTACAATATTACCCATATTCTTACTTGTACCATTAAAATCTTTAACAGCTACATATACAATATATTCAGGATCATCTTTAGGGAAAACGCCAGCAAATGATCTTATATTAGTGAATGTTCCTGTTATATACTCACCATTTTTGCCAGTATAGTTAGCTGTACCAGTTTTTCCAACTAATCTCACAGCATCCGTATGATATACTTTACCAGTTGCTACAGTATCTTCCGTATTAACTGTCTTATCCATTAATTCAATAACTTTATTAACAGTTGCTGTACTATAAACTTTATTTCTTTCTCTTTTCTTTCCTTGATATACAACTTCATTAGTATTAGGATCAATAATTTTGTCTATTATATATGGTTGTAATACAGTACCATCATTGGTTAAAGTTGTTAAAGCTTGAACCATTTGAATAGGTGTAACTGTTATACCTTGTCCATAAGAAGCACTAGCCACTTCAACTTCATAATCAAAACTTACATCCCCTTTTAATTCCCCATATAACTCAATATTAGTTAAATCACCAAATCCAAGCGAATCATAATAATTAAGTAATTGTTTCTTACCAATATTTCTTGCTAAAGTAACAGCAGCAACGTTGGATGAATAAGTAAATCCTCGATCAAAAGTAATTCTTCCCCAACCAGTCTTATTCCAATCTTTAATCTTATAATCGGCAACATCAATAGTACCTGACATATAAGTGTCTTCCCCATTATATTTTCCTTCTTCAATTGCTGATGCAAATGAGAATATCTTCATAGTAGATCCTGGTTCATAAGTATAACTTATAAGAGGATTATTATAATTACTAATATTTAGACTATTGGGATCAAATGAAGGAGATGTCGAAGAACCAATAATAGCACCCGTCTTAGCATCAGCAATAGTAGCTGTTACCCATTCAGGATGATAATTATTAAATTCCAAAACAGCATTATCTAAAAACATTTGAACTTTCTTATCAATAGTTAAATAGACATCAAAACCATCACTTTGTGGTTCTGTATAACTAATACGATTAGCCATTTGATATCCATACGCATCTTTTTGATAAGTAATAGTACCATCTTTTCCCTTTAAATAACGGTTACAGTATCCTTCAATACCCATTTCTCCACGCATTTCTTCTTGTCCATCATCATTAGTATATTTCTTGGCATAACCAATTATGTAAGACGCAAAGTTACCATTTTGATAATATCTCTTACTAGACTTAATAAAATCTATTCCAGGAAGTCCTAAAGATTCTATTTCTCTTTTAGTATTCTCCGTTATATTTCTTCCACCCGGTCCTAATTCAACTTGGTATAATTTTTGATCTAATAACTTATATATATATTCTTTAGTCATCTTTTCATTTAAAGGTAATAATACATTAGATAACTCCGTAGCTGTTCTATCTAAATCAACAACATGTTTAGGATATTTATCATTAGTTGTTCTCGAAGGACTTAAATAAGCTATAACCGTATAAGAGTTTACATTCTGAGCAAGTAATTCCCCATCCTTATCATATATTCTTCCTCTCTCAGCAATTAACTTCTTTGTTGCTGTACTACGAGATTCAGCTAATTCTTTTAAATCAGTGCCTTCTACACTAGAAGATAAGGCAACATATCCTAATTTAATAAAAAAAGCCACAAATAAAAGAGCAATGGCACCAATAAATGTATAACTTATTTTAATTGCATTGCTCTTATATTTCATGTTTATACCTCTTAACTATTTTATTAATATAATACTATCATTATTATAAACGAAACCATTCTCTTTTGCAATATTTTGAATATTTGAAAGACTTGCTAATTCGTCAACTTGCATAGATAAGCCAGAATTAATATTTTCTTGTTCTTCAATTGATTTCTTTAATTTTTCAACTTCAACATTAGTACTTGATAAATAAGCGTCTGAATAAATTATTGTAACAGGAGTTAAGATAGCAAATACAGCTATAATGAATAAAAATAATATATCTCCTTTTCTTAAACTTTTAACTGGACCAGTAGTCTTTCTCATAAAATCATATCCTTTCAACTATTCTTAATTTTGCACTTTTACTTCTTGAATTTTCTTTTATTTCTTCTTCGCTCGGAAGTATTGGTTTTCTATTTATTAATTTTAATTTTGGTTTATATCCTTCCGGAATAACAGGTAAGCCTTTAACCAAATCATTAACTTCACTGTTAGTTTTAAATGTTTGTTTTACTATTCTATCTTCTAGTGAATGGAAAGTAATAACTGATATTCTTCCACCTTCATTTAAAAGTTCTATTGCATCCGGTAAAACACTTTCTAATACTTTTAATTCTCGATTAACTTCTATTCTTATTGCTTGGAATATTACTCTTTCTGGATGTCTTGTATTTGCATATTTTGTAGGTACACTACTAAGTATTGCATCAACAAGTTCTAACGTTGTATTAATCGGTCTTCTTTCAACTATTCTTTTAGCAATTGCTTTTGAATATTTTTCTTCAGCATATCGGTAAAAGATATCCGTTAATTCTTCAACCTTGTAGTTATTTACTACTTCATAAGCACTTAACTTTTGTTCTTTATTCATTCGCATATCTAAACGAGCATCTTTTTGGAAGGAAAAACCTCTTGATTCATCATCTATTTGTGGGCTTGAGAATCCTAAATCAAAAACTATTCCATCAACTTTTGTAATTCCTAACTCATTTAATTCAGATTTCATATTTTCAAAGTTTGAATGAATTAATTTAAAGTTATTGCTTATCTTGCTTAATCTATCTCTTGAATAATCAATAGCTTCTTGATCAGAATCAAACGCTATTAAATATCCATCAGTAAGCTTTTTTAATATTGCTTCACTATGTCCTCCATATCCTAGTGTTGCATCAATGTATATCCCATTGCTTTTAATATTAAGTCCATCTATTGATTCATTTAGTAAAACACTATAATGCATTGTAATCACCCGTTGTAAACAAATTTTCAGCTATATCTGAGAAGTTCTCTTCATTATCACTTAAGAACTTATCCCATGATTCTTTAGACCATATTTCAAGTCGATCGCTAGCGCCGATAATAACGCACTCTTTATTAATATCGGCGTATTCGATCAAGGGGGAGGTAATGCCTACTCGACCACTACGGTCAAATTCAGCATTGATAGCGCCAGATAGGAAGAATCTTGTGAAGTTTCTTGCATTCTTTTGTGTAAAAGGGAGAGTATTAAGTTTTGTTACTAGTTTATTCCATTCATTCATTGAATAGATAAATAAGCATTTATCTAAGCCACGAGTAATAATGAATTGTTCACCAAGTTCACTACGAAATTTGCTTGGTATAACTAGTCTGTTCTTCTCATCAATATTATGATGAAACTCACCCATTAGCATTGGAATTCCCCACTTTCTTCCACTTTCTACCACTGTCTACATATAATATACTACTTTTTACCCATACAAGCAACTATTTTAGGCAAAAAAAAAGACCTTTACAATCATTTGTAAAGGTACAATTTTATAGTAATAATAAGGGTAAAATTAATTCATTACTCGCTTAAACATTCTCTCTAATTCATACTTGGTAAATTTAATAATTGTTGGTCTTCCGTGAGGACAATTATAAGGGTTATCACATAGCACTAAATCACTAAGAATATTCTCCGCTTGTTCAAGTGATATTGCTTCGTTACCCTTAACACTCATCTTGCAAGCCATTGTAGCTGCTATGTGATCATTAAACTTAACTCGATCAAATAAATATTTGCCTTCAATTATAATATCGAATATTCTTCTGATACTTTCCGTTTCATATCCTTCTCTTAACCAAGTTGGATGTTCTTTAACAATAAATGTATTAACGCCAAATTCATCCATCTTAAATCCTAAAGATTCAATTAATCCCATATTATTCTTAAGCTTGATAAAATCACTTGCCGAATATTCAAGACTTATTGGTAATAAAAGTGGTGTAGTAAATAATTTTTCATTAGCTAACGCATGTAATACTTTTTCATAATTAATTCTCTCTTGTGCAGCATGTTGATCAATTAAGAACATGCCTTCATCATTTTGCGCAATTATATAAGTTCCAAATACAACTCCGGCAGGATATAATTCAAGTTTTTTAATGAGTGCGTTTTCTTCAATATCTTGACTTGATTCTTCCACTTCTTTTTCTACTTCTTGATAATTATCTAATTTAAAATCAATTTGTTCTTGATTAACTGATTGATATGGAATTTCATCATCATTCATACTAAAGTCAATTGAAGGTTCAACACTTACATACTCTTTTTCTTTAACTTCTATCTTAGGTATTAAAATAGTTTTCTTTAAAGAAGACATTACCGTATCAGTAATCATCTTAGATAATTCTTCTAATTTACTAAACTTAATATCTTGCTTAGAAGGATGAATATTAACATCTATTAGAGTTGGATCTGTTTCTATTGAAAGAACAGTTATAGGATATTTTATATCAGGTTTAAAAGTATGATATCCATCATTTATTGCTCGATTAATATCGATATTCTTAACACATCTTCCATTAACTATAGTTGTCATATCATTTCGATTACTCTTTAATACTACCGGCTTACAAATATATCCAAAGACATCATAATCATCATTACTAACTTTTATTTCAATCATATTAGAACTAACTGTATAACCATATATCTCATGAATACATTTTAATAAAACACCACTACCAGAAGTAAATACTATTCTCTTACTATTGTTAGTTAAAGTAAAACTAATATCCGGATGAGATAAACTAAGCTTTTCAATATAATTAGTTACATTTGATAACTCAGTTGCATCACTTTTTAAATACTTTAATCTAGCTGGTGTATTATAGAAAAGATCTGATATTGTAAATACAGAACCTTGATTCAATGTACTTACTTCAATAGTTTCAAAAGCACCCCCATTAATAACAATATGAGTTGCTTGATTACCATCACTAGTATTTAAATCTAATTTAGAAACCGATGCAATACTTGGTAACGCTTCACCTCTAAATCCAAGCGTATTAATGAAGAATAAATCATCTTCTTTTAATAATTTACTAGTAGCATGTCTTAAGAAGGCATTCTTAGCATCCTCTTCATCCATACCAATACCATCATCAGTTACTTTTATCTCTTTCGTACCAGAATCAACCAAATCAACAATAATATTATGAGATCCTGCATCAATACTGTTTTCAACTAATTCTTTAACTACCGAAGATATTCTTTCAACGACTTCTCCGGCAGCTATCTTATTAGCTAAATTGTCACTCATTACATGAATCTTACTCATCTCTACCACCAAACATCGAATCTCTTACTTCAATATATTTTAAATCTATATTAGTAGTTATATTAACACATTTTTTAATAGTAATAAATCCAATACCCTTAATAACAATATCGGTATTAGGTTTCGTAATATTTATCGTATGAACTAAATTAGGAGCAGCACGATAATACTTCTTAACAATTTTATCAGCAACCAAATTTGTATATAAAACCATTTGAGTCTTTCCATCAAACTTTAAGAAATAACTATTATCCAATATACCTACTGTTTCACACTCTTTAATATTCATCGAATATTCTTTAATATTTTTACCTGTTACATCATTATTTAGAGAATCTTCAATAATAAATCCTGGACTATCAATTAGAGTTAAATTAGAATCTATTTTCGTTCTTATAAAATCAATTGTTGTATTTGCTCTTTTAGAAACTGTTATATCAGTTACTTTAGAATCACTTATTCTAGCTAAATCATTTATTAATGTACTCTTGCCAGAATTACTTAATCCAAGAATATAAGCTTCTTTAATATTTCTATCTATTAAGAAATTATATACTGATGTAGCACCATGATACTTAGTACCACCCTTTAATTTAATTGGATCATCAATCTTATAATATTCAGCTAAAAATTTAACAAATTTTTCTTTATTAACACTTTTTGGCATTAATTCACACTTATTGATTATTAGCATTTTTTTCTTTTTAATACTCTTAAATAATTTGATTACACTATCACTTATATTAAGAAAATCTACTAAAAATATTACAAACTTAGAATCATTATTAACTTTTCTTATAATTTCTTTTTGATCTTTAGGAGTATCTACACAATAGTTTTCTCCATAATGTGTCATTCGAAAACAACGCATACAATATTTAGAGTCATTAATCTTCTTTTCCGGAACATAACCAATCTTCTTTTCATCAGTACATTGTAGTTTAGCTCCACATCCATAACATATCTTATTCATAATATCTTCCCCTTTTAAATAAATCCTTTTTCGTTAAATGATTAATAACAACACTTTCAAGCTTTCTATTTAATCTCGATAATTCAAATTTAGAATCACCTATTGGATTAACTAATATACTAGTTAAATTCATTTTATTAGCACCTAATATATCAAAGAATAATTGATCTCCAATACATGCTACTTCATTATCTTTATAATCAAATAGTTTTAAAATTGTCTTATATTTATGTTTAAATGGTTTAAAAGATAAATAACAAGAATCAACACATAATTGTTCTTTAAAAGGTGTAACAACACCCTTTAATCTATTAGACATAATAATTAATTTAAATCCCATATCTTTTAAATCTTCAAATAAATCTTTTACTTTTCTCGAAGGTACTTTAACCATTTCTGGTTCTAAAGTATTAGTTAAATCAAATATAAGACATTTAATTCCACTACCCTTTAAGGATTCATAGTTGATATCATAAATGCTTTTAAAATATTTATCAGGAACAAACTTATCGAACATAAATAATCCTCCAATACTAATACCATTTTACCACAAAGAAAAAAAAAAGAGAATTAAATCTCTTTAACTTCTTCGATTCATAACATGACATGTATTTGAGTTACTATCCCAATAACATTTTTGATCACGATTACAATGCTCTTTATCAGTTATTCCAGCACAATTTTCCGTTGTTTTTCTCGTTTCCCCTAAATTATTATTAACTTCCGCACCATTATCTTCCGGGTTCATTAGATCGCATGTTCCATTTGCTCCCCATACATCAGCCATTTGGAAGAATAAATCAACAAGCACTGGAATAAAGAATAAAATAAGAGCATACATCATTCTCTTTAAGAACTTCTTTGCTACTGCTTTTAAATCTGTTGAAGGATCTCCTTTAGCTACTGCTTTAATTGCATCAAATACACTTAATCCAATACATAAAAGCGGTGCAACAATCTTTAAAATCATTAATAAACCATATAAATCTTTTGTAACATCTTCTCCTAAAGGGCATACACCTTCATCAGCAAATACAGCTATCGGAGTTATTAATACCATTAAAGTAAAAAACATAAAGAATCTCTTTTTCATAATATCACCTATTTAAATTATAAATTATCGAATTAATTAATACAAGCAAATATCATTTCATTGACAATCAAATATAAATTAACCAAGAAATGTACATTGATATTTATTCTACAGGTTTTGCCATTACTTCTGTTTTATATGAACACTTATTATTATTCCAATAACATACATGTCCCATATCTACTCTCGTTCCATCACAGTTATTTTTAGATTTACTACCACAAAATTTAGTTGCTGACTCCGGATTAAATTCAATACTTACATATCCATTGTCGTGATCTACTCTAAGAGGTTCATATTTATAATTGCTTGCCCCATTATTTTCCGGGTTCATTAAATCACATGTCCCATTTGCTCCCCATACATCAGCCATTTGGAAGAATAAATCAACAAGCACTGGAATAAAGAATAAAATAAGAGCATACATCATTCTCTTTAAGAACTTCTTTGCTACTGCTTTTAAATCTGTTGAAGGATCTCCTTTAGCTACTGCTTTAATTGCATCAAATACACTTAATCCAATACATAAAAGCGGTGCAACAATCTTTAAAATCATTAATAAACCATATAAATCTTTTGTAACATCTTCTCCTAAAGGGCATACACCTTCATCAGCAAATACAGCTATCGGAGTTATTAATACCATTAAAGTAAAAAACATAAAGAATCTCTTTTTCATAATATCACCTATTTAAATTATAAATTATCGAATTAATTAATACAAGCAAATATCATTTCATTGACAATCAAGCATAGAATTTATAGAGGTGTATATATGTTTATAATGCAATTACTAAGTTTACTCTTTAGTGCAACCGGTTCTTATTCTATCAATGTATTTCCCGATCCCCTATCTTCTGATGAAGAACATACTCTTTTAACGAAAATGCAAGAAGGAGATAAAGAATCGCGTGCTAAGTTAATTGAGCACAATTTAAGACTTGTTGCTCATATTGTAAAGAAATATGATACAAATAATAAAAATACTGATGATTTAATAAGTATAGGTACGATTGGTTTAATTAAAGGAATAGATTCATTCAAATTAGAAAAGAATAATAAACTGACTACTTATGTTGCAAGATGTATTGAAAATG
>CAZKFB010000033.1:0-15060 GCA_964551965.1 uncultured Muribaculaceae bacterium | reverse complement strand
ATACTTTTCATATATATAGTCATATGATTCAACAATAGAATGTCCTTTACTATAGTAAACTATCATTTCTATACCTATATCAAACATTTCTAATTCAGTATCACTTACGACATATGATTCGTTTATTTCCACCATTCCTGTATTAATCATCGTACTAGTTCCAGCCCATAAGATATCTAAGATTTGACGATAATCAACCATACCACTTATAGCTGATGCTGGTCCTGTAAATATTTCAAACTCTTCATAAGGAACTGATTCAGGAAATTCTTTAACTACACGATTTAATATTTTATTAACATCCCTAGCAATTACTCTAACATCATCCCTCAATTGAGGTTCATTATTAAAACGATTTAAATAATAGCTTACTGTTTTATCATCGATATAATCAAATGCAAACTTAGTAATATTAGCATCTAATACAACATACATTTTATTCTTTGAATCTAAATCCCATTCATCGATATATTCAAAAGCTTTTTTAAATTCATCATAATGGTTATTTAATTCACAAGCAGATACTTCCATTACTCCATCTAATTTCTTACTTGGTTTTTGTAAATAATGATTATGAACAGATAATCTCGTGATTGGATAAGTTACTGGTGAAAATCTTATTTTATAACCAATAAATAATTCTATACCTATAATAAGCATAAATATACAAAACTTTAAAGGTAAAGTAATCGGACTTCTTAATACTCTAAATACTTTAATTGGAGTACTCATATCTTTAAACTTACGATTCTTTCTTCTAACAAATAATAACTTCCAAGGTAACCAAACTGGAGCAGTTATTACCAAGAAAATAATTCTTAATATTTTTAATACTTTATTCTCTTTTTTAGTTTCAAGTTCTTCTTGAACTTCAATTACATCCAATTGTTTAGTTTCTTCTTTTTCAAGCATTTCTTCTTTAACTTTTTCTTTTACCTTCGTGTTTGCTTTTGGTTTAGCCTTAGTTGTCTTTACTTCTTCAACATTACTACTTTTTTTCATCTCACACCTCTAAGATAATTATAACATATATTATCTATTTTTGACACTTAGGACAGTAGTAAGTTCCTCTTCCACCTACTCTTGTCTTTTTTATTATGGAACCACATACAGGACATAGTTCTCCTTCTTTTGTATGAACACACAAATAATCTTGATAACTTCCCTTTACTCCTAAAGAAGAAGTATAACTTCTAATTGTCGTTCCTCCATACTTCGTTGCTTTAGAAATAATATCCCTTGCTGATTCAACAATTAAATCACATGATTTTAAACTAACTTTACTACATTCTCTTACCGGATTTAATCTTGATGCAAATAATACTTCATCAGCATAAATATTACCAAGTCCATTAATAATTGTTTGATCAAGTAATGCACTTTTAATTGGGCCTTTCAATTTATGAATAGCATTATAAATATATTCTCCCGTTAAACATGAATTATCAGGTTCTATACCTAATTTACTTATTTCTTTAGTCTTATATATTTCCTCAGTTTTAACAAGTTTCATTACGCCGAATTTTCTCGTATCATGATATCTTAAATCATGTCCATCATCTAAATGAAATATTATATGTTCATGTTTCTCAATAGGTTCCATTGAATCTTTATAGTAATATTTACCTTCCATTCTTAAATGAGACATGATAGTTAAATCACCTAGTACTAAGAATATCCATTTTCCATAATTAGAAACATTAGTAATTGTATGTTCCTTAATAGAATTCTTAAAATCTTCAATATCACCATCAATAATACCATCATAAAGAATATCAATACCAATTATTTTTTTACCAACTATACTTTTATTTAAAACTTTAGCAACAGTTCTAACTTCAGCTATTTCTGGCATAACATCACTACCTTAAACTTCTAATTTTCTGATCTATTTCATTAACATGTAATTCTTCAACCGGAGTATCTCCTAAGAAATCAATAACTTGATTATATTTATAAGCATCAACCATAAACCCATTATATAATAATTCAACAAAAGGAATACCTCTTAAATCAAAGCCATAAGGTAAACCAATTTTATTTAAAGTACTCTTAACAGGACATTTATTATTTTCATATCCATCCATTATTGAAGATAAATATAAATTCGTAGCTATAGGTTCTAATTCTGTATCAGCATAGATATTTGCCAAATCAATTGAAGACAATATCCAAGCATTTCTCTCATGAAAGAAAGAACGAGGATTAATATTATATTTTATTCTATTTATTATACTTCTATCCATAGCATCATAAAATATTCTATATAATCTTCCGATTTCTTCGTAAGGAGACTTGCCTTCATATGCCATTTTAGCTTGATCTAAATGATATACTTCATGCAATATAGTTCCTGTTGCAAAGAAATTTCTCAAGATTACTTCATCTATATCAGGATATAATCTACTAAATAGTCTTACATTATCTTCAACTGAATAAGGCATATTTTTAGGATCTATATATATAGACATATCTTTTGTATCTAGACTAGCAGGCACCTTTTTATCATTAATAAAACGATACTTAATATCTTCTTGTTTTGAATCCTCAATTATAAATAAAAGTTCTCTTATAAATCTTCTATCGGCAACTTTATCATCATAATCTGTGACTAGCATAATTGAATCATTAATTGCTTCCTTATTTAACCCCATAATAACCCCTCTTTTAATGGTTAATATTATAATTTAAATCATTAATTATGTCAATTATTTGGTTTCATATAAGTCAGTACCAAAATCTGTACTAACCTTCAAAGGAACACTAAAAGATACTACGCTTTCCATAATCGTTTTAACTATATCAGTAACCTTATCTTTTTCTTCTTCTACGACATCAAATACTAATTCATCATGTATTTGTAATAGCATTTGTGATTTTATATTATTATTTTCAAAGGCCTTATCTACTTCAATCATTGCTTTCTTAATAATATCTGCACTAGTACCTTGAATAGGTGTATTTAATGCAATTCTTTCACCACTTTGTCTAATCATAAAATTAGAACTAAATAATTCATCAATATATCTCTTACGATTAAATAAAGTTCTAACATAACCAGTTTCTTTACTTGATGCAATAATCATATCCATATAATTCTTTACTCCCGGATATAGTTCATAGTACTTATCAATAAATTGTTTAGCTTCTTTAGTAGATAAACCAATATTTTCGCCTAATCCAAAACCACTTATTCCATAAACGATACCAAATATTACAGCTTTAGCAGTACTTCTTTCTTTCTTAGTAACTTCATCCATACCCTTATTAAATATATCAGCAGCTACTTTGGTATGAATATCGTCCCCTCTAACGAATGCATCAATTAATTCTTGTGATTTAGATATATGAGCAAGTACTCGAAGTTCAATTTGAGAATAATCAGCAGATAAGAATTCTTGATTAACTGGCAAGAAGGCTTTTCTTACTAATTTACCAAGTTCATCACGAGCAGGTATATTTTGTAAGTTAGGATCGACTGATGAAAGACGACCTGTACGTGTTAATGTCTGTTTATAGATTGTATGAATCTTTCCATCACTTTTAATATACTTATTTAAACCTTCTAAATATGTACTCGATAACTTAGTATAATTTCGATATTCTAAAATAAGTTCAATAACTGGATGAGCTCCCACTAATTTCTCTAATACTTCAGCTCCTGTTTTATATCCCGTACTTCCCTTTTTACCGTGAGGTAAACCTAGTTCATCAAATAGTACTTCACCAAGCTGTTTAGGAGATGAAATATTAAATTCATGTCCACACAAAGAATAGATTTGATTTCTTATATCTTCAATCTTTACATCCATTTCTTCTTTCATTTTATTTAATACTCCAGCATCACATCTAATACCTGCAAGTTCCATCTTAGCTAACACTCTAACTAAAGGCATTTCTATTTCACTAAATAATTCATACATATCATCACTTTTAATATCCATCACATACTTATCATGTAAATCATAGATATATTTTGCCTTAGAAGTAACTGTATTCATTATATCTTCAGTATTCATATTTTTAATTAAATCATGATATGTAATTGTATTTACAGAATCATTGTTCATTAATATTGCTAAATCATCTTTAAAGTTTTTATTTAAAAGATAAGCAGCTATACTCATATCATATATAGTATTTATATCGATATCTTTAAGTAATACCATATTCTTTTTTAAATCAAAAGTATATTTAACACGATTCCTAATATGATCCATTACTTTAGAAACATCTTCCTTATTAACATAGAAGAGATTAACTGTATCATAAAGTCCCATTCCTAGAATATTTGCATCATGATAATTCTCTTTATCACATTCAATATAGTAACTTATTTGTTTCTCTGTATCTATATCATTTACATCAGTAAGAACCTTATATTCTATTCTTGGACATTCCTTTTTAACAGTCTCGTGAGTTTTAATTAAAGAATAAAATTCTAATTCCCTATAATAATCATCTAACGTATCAGTTGGTCCTTTATATTCCATGCATTCAAAGTCAGGAACGTCAGGAACATCACAATAGATAGTTGCAAGTTTATATGAAAAGTATGCCGAATCTTTATTCTCAACTAATTTATCATGTAGTTTTCCTTTAACATTATCGATATTATCATATAAATTGTCTAATGTCTTATATTCCGATAATAATTTTAAAGCCGTCTTCTCTCCTATTCCTGGAACTCCCGGAATATTATCTGAAGAATCTCCCATAAGAGCTTTTAAATCAATTACATGAATAGGTTCTATTCCATAATCTTCATAAAATGTACTAGGGTTGTATCTTTTAAATCCTTTCTGACTCAATAATTTAACATCAACAATATTAGTAATTAATTGTAAATAATCATGATCACTTGTAATAATGGTTGCATCCCATTCAGGATCCTCATTTGCTCTTTTAGCAAGCGTACCAATAATATCATCAGCTTCATAATCTAAGACATTAATATTATATATACCCATTTTATCAAGAAGTTCTCTTACCATAACAAGTTGATTAAGTAACTCAGTTGGAGTTTCATTTCTTCCTGCTTTATAATCTAAATATTCACGATGTCTAAAACTCTTACCAACATCAAAAGCTACCGCCATATACTTAGGTTTTTCTTCATCAATAATCTTATTAATCATATTGACAAAACCATATAAAGCATTAGTTACAATACCTTTAGAATTCTTCATTAAATTACCCGTATAAGCTGTTGCATAATAAGCTCTAAACATTAAGTTATTTCCATCTATTAGTACAATTTTTTTCATGATTATCACCTATACTTATTATAACATAATTATTCACTAATAAACTCAGTTAACTCCATTATTCCTAACTTTTTATGTTTAATCGTATCCATTAGTACTTTAAATTCTGATGGAGTTACATTATCATGAACATAGATTATAGATCCTCCTTCTATTTTAGATATAGTCGAATAATAATTTGAATGATAAATATCTATAGTAGGTGAAATAATATAATTATCTTTATTATCATGAATATTAGCATTCTCGGCTAATATTATATTACTCAATTTATTTTTTGACTTTAAATAATTGTTTATACTTTTATAGTTATCAACACTTCCATTTATATAAGTTACATTTGATATTATTTTTATACTATTATCTTTAATTACATAACTATATTTATTATCACCCAAATATTTCCTAAACTTAAAATCATCAATAATAATCGAAACATATTCTTTCTTACTACTTCCTACTATTATCTTATCTTTAAAATCAGATAATGATATATCCGGTTTTATATAATCATAGACAAAGAAGTTTTCATTAAATACACCAAATTCATTCATCTTTAGATATGATTCTCTCTCGTTTACAATAGTACCTTTTTTGCCAGGAATAATCGTATTTCCTTCAATTATTGCATCAATTGGTTTGGTATTATAATTATTTTCTACTTCTCTTATAGTTTGCATAATTGGGCTTAAACTCTCAACATATAAAATAACTTGATCAGACAAATAAAAAGAAACTACACATAAAAGAATTAATATAAAATATTTAATATATTTCAAATTTATCACCTAAAGAATTATATGCAAAAAAAAGACTAGAATTCCTTTAGTCTAGCCTTTTCTTCTTTTCGTTGATTCTTTCTCAATTTTTTTAATTCTCTTTTACTAAGAGGTCTGTCTTCTTCATCTTCATATTCTTCAGAGTCGGTTTCTTCTTCCTCTTCTTCAGTTTCTTCAGATGCGACTTCAACAAGTTTTATAACATTAGTATTTTCTTCTTCCTCTTCCGGTATTATTTCTTCATGTTTTTTCTTTTTATCTTTTTTATGCTTCTTATTATCTTGTTCAAATTCTACTTTTATATCTTCATTTTCTTCTCTTACCGGCATAATATTGTGAACTACCTTTTTAGGTTTTCTAAATATTATAATTAATAGTAATATAATTGTTAAACCAATAAAGCCTAAGATAATATATTTCATAATATTCATACGTTCATTGAATATTTCATATAATTCTTCATTATATTCTTGAATTGTACTATTCTTTTTATCAAGAGAATAGAATTTTGTCTCTCCAGTTTCAATATTTTGAGCATAGATAATAGCATAGTTAGAGTTCTTATCTGCTTGATATCCTTCTAAACTATAACCATTAAATTCAAACTTAACTTTATCCATCATACTAAATTTATCATCGTCAGGTAAATCTTTAGGAAATATAGTTAAGGCATCACTTTTAACTTCGTTATATAAAGTGAACTCGCCATCTTTGTAGATATAAGTAAGAATATTACCATTTTCATCTTTTACTCCAATTAAAGTATAATCAGTAATTTCACTGTGAAGAGCTGGTATTTCATTATCTTGATAATTAATAGTTGTAGCTGTAAATGTTGGATATTGAGGTAAAGCATCGGATTTTCTTATAATAAAATAATCTTTATTATCAATCTTAACAGCAATTGGATCTAATTCTTTACGATATACATTTACAACATAAGTTTTTGAGTTGCCCTTTTGCGCAGTAACAACTATTTCAAATTTATTGTCACCTTCCGTTAATTCTTTAGCCCCATCACCACTTACTTGAGCAGTAGAATCTTCTTTAGATGCTGAAATATTAACATTTGCTATTTCATTAGGAACTTCTACTTTATACTCTAAAGTGTTCTTATTAAATACTGGTGTTAATTCATAGCCATCAACAGTTATACTTTTTAAATTAGCATTAGTCGAATAAGTACTCTCTAACTCAGCTTGTGTCATAGTCTTAATAGTTACACTTGAGGCTGTTGTATTCATTGGAGTCTCCGCACTATAAGAATAAATAGCATATGATTTAACAGTTACTTTTGATGAACCCGATTTAATAGCTTTAAATGTAAAAGTTTCTGTAGATGTAGTTTGGCCCTTCTTTTCAACATAACCAGCTTTTACACAAGTATTAGCATCAGCCGTTGATTTAGTTAATTTTAATACACTTGAATCATAAGAAATACAATATTCCCAAGCTCCTAGATCGCTAGATGAAACGGTAACAGTTACTTTAGTTTCCGAACCAACTACCAATGTTTTATTATTTGCTTTAACATTGACACTTGCATTAGCAGCCGATACATTAGGGCTAAAAACTAAAAATGCAAATACTCCCAATAACAATACATAAATTTTCTTCATATTTCCTCCTATAATGTAGTAATACTACCTAATATATATTTTTGTATTCTAAGTAAATCTTGAACATTGATCTTACCATCATAATTATTATCAGCAGCTTGTGCAGAAGATCCAGCCAAATTTACTGTTCCAAGTAGATGCTTTTGAACTCGCAATAAATCTTTTATATCAACAGATCCATCACCATTAACATCTCCATTTATAGCAAACTCATAAGTCTTTTCTGCACTCGTTAAAGTTTTTAAACGTACCTTATCGCCTGTTGATAAAGCTCCGCTTTTTACATTTCCTGCTGCATCGCTTATAACTACTGAGGCTGTTGGACTTATCTTAGCAACTGAGGCTACAATAGTTGAAGCATCAATACCAACACTTAAACCATACATATAGGAACCATTAACTTTAACTCCTAGTTTAGCAACTACTTCTTCAACTGTAGTAGTATCTTGTACTCTAATGATAGTTATCTTATAATTTCTAACTTCTCCATTTTGAGCCGTTACTTTAATCGTAATTACATTTGTTTCATTAGGTAAGTTAATATTACCTGTTCCTTCAATCTTTGAGTCAGCTGAATTAGATACTGCTGAAACACTCACTTGTGTTTTACTACTTAATACATATTGAGTATATTCTAAAATATCTGAATCAAAATTCTCTAATGGCTTTCCATCAAGATTAATACTTGATAATAAGTTATTGCCATTTAATAAAGAAGGTTGATAAGTTTGATCAGGCATATTCTCATAAACAGGAATAGCAAAGTTAAAATCAGTTTCCGTTAAAGACATCTTATCATATGCTGATTTCATACTTTTTCCTTCAGAATAAGGAGATAGAATATTTGACATATATTGATGTGTATATCGCACATTAGTATTTACTGGATTTACATTAAATTTTTGAAGATATAAAGTATTTTGTCCTTGATTGATATAAGATGACCCAATAAAATGAGCACCACCATAAATAGCTTTTCTTCTTGTATTCCATGGACGTCCATAAGTAGTAGATACATCGGAAATTCCTCTATAACCGGCAGCATATGCAAGTCCATTAAGCTGTGGCTGTTTACCATTACTAGCACCTATGTTATAAAAATTATAAAATCCATACAAAGTTCTATTTCCATATTCTGGTAAAGTTGATGTAACTGTTCCCGTAACCGGTCCATAAGATTCACTACTAGCACCTTCTTGTTTAGTACGCGATGCTAAATGCATTGGAGCAACATTAGCTTCCTCTCCTGCTCCTAAATAATAATCTATATAAGAAGAACCATCAGTATCCGTTTTTGTAACTAAGAAACTTGTTGAACCTAAGATACTTTTAACTCCTTCTCTATTTTGTGCCATCGGAGTATAATGTAGATTTTCAAACATAAATATAGTTTTCTCATTTATAAAGTTTCTTGGATCTAAGAAGTATGCATTAACTGTTTGATTAACAAAATAGTATCCTCCAGCATCACATACTGTTGTTCCAGCCCTATATACATCATTAGTTGTAGTAAGGCAATTCTTACCTTCTTCACCATTAACTACATCATTATAAAAATCTAAACCAGTTCTAATTGGCGTAAAAGTCCAAGTTGGATGTTTAGAATGAACATAAGATAAATATGGACAATAAGATGCTGGGAATCCGGCAGCAACTAAAGCATTACAATATTCAGGATTATTTAACTTGTATTCATTATCTTTTAAAACATAGGACTTACTCATATAACCAGTATTAAGTCCATCATATATGACTTTATAAAAAGAACCTTCCTCACCAATAATAGTAACATTACTACCATAGATTAAGTCAGTTATCTTCGAAGAACTAGAACTAGCTCTCATTCTTACCGATACAAAATCTCCTGATACCTTACCATTTTCATTAGCACTCACACTAGGAACTGTAATTATAAAAGAACAAATTAATATCATAACAAAAAGTATATTCTTTTTCATTTCACACCTCCATAGATACTATTTATATTATAACAAAGATTTATTTTATGTTTTGGTTTTAAAGAATATTTTTACATTTTATATACAAAAAAAGATATTGGATTAACCAATATCTTAAATACTATAATTTATCGATAACAGCAGCATTCTTATTAATACATCTTACTAAATCTTCAACATCATATTTATCTAAAATAGCTGCAAATTTACTTGGATTAAAAGTAAATCTATGTGGATGCTTAACAATACAATCTGTTAAGTTATCTATCTTATAATCTTTTAATATATTATAGTTAGAAAGAATTACTTCAGGGAAATTAACCATTAATTTATAATCTTCTGAATTATTCTTCTTAATATAATTTACATCTTTATCAGTTATTGATAATAAATTAGCTAAGTCTGCTTCTTTTTCTTCATTTAATGCAGTAACTAATAATTCTGTTAAACTACTATCATTAGAAGTTTGAATATTTTGTTCTAATTTACCAATATTAACTTTATCTAAGTATCTAAATACACAATCGATATCTTCATTTGATGCAACACCTTCTAGCATTGTTAACATCTTATCAAGATTTTGTGGAGTAACATCTAATAGAACTCCTACTGAATTATATATCTTAGTTTCATCAAATCCATGTTTCTTTAATACTTCAATGAATTCTAGAGTATTTTCTCTATCAAATTTAGGTTTTAATAGATCTAAATCTTTAGGATCAAAGTTTTCTTTTACTAATCCACATTTAATTAAATTACTATCATTGAATCCATTATCATTACTAAATACTATTTCTGTATCAATATTAGGCTTAAAACCATCATCTAAATTATCAAGATTAACTGTTATAGGTTCACTCATTTGATGAAGATGAATATGTTCTTTCTTCTCTTCTTCGATTGGTTCATTAATTTCTATCTCAGTTAAATCTTCGATTTCGATAGAATGACTATTCTCTTTAGAAGCAGGTTCTTCTATTTCACTCTCGTTATTTTCAATTAATTCATTTGCTGTATTAATAATATCATCTATTTTATTTAAATCTTCTCCTGAATCTTCAGTATCTTCAGTATCATCAGTTTCTTCCTCTTCTTCAAGAGAATCATCATGAGTTAATACTTCATCAATAGCATCTAGTTCAACTTCTTTTCCGCTCGATATGGAATCTATTTCATTAAATACTTGTCCATCAATTATATTATTAATATCGATGTCTTCAATCTCTTCTGTACTTAAATCTTCTACTTCTTCAATTTCTTTATATGTTGCTAATTCTTCAGGATGTTCAACTGAGAAATCAATAATAGCATTAATTCGTTTATTATAATATCCTTCAAGAATAATTGTCTTATTTAAATCTTCTTCAATAGCTTGCTTTTTATCCTTAAGTTTAGTTAACTCTTTCTTTAATTGATGAGCTTTCTTTGTAATATCACCAATAATGCTATTTTGTTCACTTATAGAAGCTCTTTTCTCCGTTATCTTTGTATTAATTTCTTTATCTCCGGCAGCTAATATCTCTTTAAAGTTTTTTGAACCAAATTTTTCATTTAATTCTTTCAAGTCATTCTCTAGTTCAGATATTTCTGTTTCAAGACTGATTATTGTTTTTCTTGCCGTTTCAACATCGTCTTTATATTTTGATGCCGTAACTACTTTTTCATCTATTTCATTTTTAACAACAGATAAGTTATTTTCAGTAGACTCTCTATGTTCTTTAATCCCATTAACTACTGAACGTAAATTATCATTTATAACTCCAATCATTTTCTTCATAACAAAAATACCTCTCTATTCTCTATATCATTATAACAAAATAAAACCATCATGTAAATATTTAATTAAAGTATTAATTAGTTAATTTATTCATATTATTATTAGGTGATAATATGCAATCTATTATAATGAAATATGGCTATTTAGGAATATTCCTACTTATTGCAATTGAAAATATTTTTCCCCCTATCCCCTCCGAAGTAATATTAACATTTTCTGGTTTTATATGCCGTTATTCTGACTTAAGTATATTATCAGTAATCATATTTTCTACTTTAGGATCAATATTTGGAGCAATAATTCTCTATTCTATCGGTTATTTTCTAAATAAGAAAAAAATAATTGCTATTACTCGTTCAAAGATTGGAAGACTTTTAAGATTAAAGGAAGATAAAATATTGGATTCCATTGACGTATTCAACGAGAATGGCGGAAAATCGATCTTTGTTTGTAGATTTATACCTATTCTTAGAAGTCTAATATCTATTCCTGCCGGAATATCTAGATATAACTTTGCTGTCTTTCTAATTCTAACATCTATTGGTTCTTTTTTATGGAACACAATATTTGTACTTCTTGGAAATATGTTAGGAGAAAATTGGAATCTAGTTGTCCAAATATTTAAGAACTACTATAAACCAATTATTATTGGTATCGTTATTATATTTCTTATTGTTAAGCACATAAAAAAACATCATAAAGTTATATGATGTTTTTCTATGCTGATTTACGATATCTAGCAGTCGGATTCTTTGATTCAATAACTTGGAATGCCAATCGAGACTCGATTGCTTTAATTCCCTCATTAACCTCTTCTACTGTATGTGGTAAAAGTGTATTTAGATATTCTGGTTCATAGCCAAATATCAATAATTCTTTAGAAATAAGACGCATTCTTTGAATTAACGAATAGGGAGTATAATCGCAAGTATAACCTTGTTTTGAATTAACAGAATTAACGCATTTATTTAAAAGTGTAAGTAAAGGTGTTACAAATAATTCATTTATTAGATAGAATTTCCTTTCCATACTCTTTCTCGTAGCATCATCTTGAATACGAGATATTTCCGCGGGAGTTATTTCAATTATTGAAGGAAGTCTAAATAATGAATCTAATTCTTTAAATAATTGATCAAGTTCTTTTTTATCTAATATATCTTTCACTAGTATCACATCCTATTGTAATTATAACATACATACTCGTATTTTTAAATCAAGAACCTTTTTCTCTTTATTCCCATATAATACATTGGAAAATAAAGGAGGTTATTTTTTGAAAAGAACATTAATTTTAATTATAATTGGGGTGATTCTAATAATTCTTACTCTATTAGCATTCATGTTTGGTAAAAATGATACAAATGATGAAAAGAATACAAAGATTAAAGTTGCTGAAGTTACTCATTCAGTATTCTATGCTCCATGGTATGTAGCACTTGAAAATAACTATTTTGAAGATTTAGATATAGAAGTAATACTAACTAGTGGAGCTAATAATGTAGCTGCATCCGTTTTATCAAAAAGTGTCGATATTGGTTTCTGTGGACCGGAAGCAACTATCTATGTATATAATGATAATAAAGGCGATTATATAAGATCATTCGCTGGATTAACTAAAAGAGATGGTCAATTCCTTGTCCTTAGAAAAGGAATAAAATACGATAACTTTAAGAGTATTGAAAATTTAAAGATACTTGCTGGAAGAAGTGGCGGTATGCCATTATTAAGTTTTAAAAGTGCATTAAAGAATGAAAGCATTAAAAAAGTTAATATTGATTCTTCAGTAGATTTTGCTAATCTTACTAGTGCATTTATTGGTGGATTAGGTGATGGAGTAAATCTATTTGATGTTAGTTCAATTTAAATGAATCACCTATTTGTAAAGATTAAAAAAATTAATGTATTAACAGCATTATTTTCTATTGAATATGATATAATATAGTAGATTTATTTACTAAATATATTTAAAAAGTGAGGCAGAAAAGAATGAAAGGAAAAGAATTAAAAACTTCAGTTAAAATTGCAATCTTTGTTGGTATAGTTCTTATTGTCATTTTATCAATTTCTCTAATAATATATTTTGGTGTTTTAAAGAAAAATGATAAAGCTGATAAAACTACAACTACTACAACAACGACTACGACGACAACAACTACTACGACTACGACGACAACTAAATCAACAACTAAAAAACAAGCAAGTTCTAAGACACCTAAAACTCCTGAAGAATTTGCTCGTGAACTTAATATAAATGTTGATGATCCAAACTTTAATAAAGTTTCTAAATTACATATTTCGGCTATTGGAGATTCCGTTATGTTAGGAGCTGAAGCAAACCTTAAAACTTTATTTACCAATAGTACATTCGATGGTAAAGTATCTAGACAAATATGGCATGCTCCAGCAATAATTGATGAACTTAAAGCGAACAATAATCTTGGGGATCCTGTTATAATTGCTTTAGGAACCAACAGTGATGCTTTTAATTCATATAAAGATAAATTATTGAAACAACTTGATGGGAAACAAATCTTTTGGGTTACTGTAAATTATTCAAAAGCCCTATCAATAAATGCTAAACTATTTGCTGCAGAGCAAGAGTATCCTAACTTCCATGTAATTGATTGGAATTCTTACTCTAATGGACATTCCGACTATTTCTATAAAGATGGTATTCATTTAACTGGAACTGGAAGAAGAGCCTATACAGCATGTATATATGAATATCTATATAACTATTATAAAACAAATAATTAAAAGAATATTTATATTCTTTTTTATTTGCTAAAAAATCCTTAATATGATAATATATTACCCGACAAAAGGGGTGAATCAAATATGGATATAATAACATATTTAAAAAATACTCAAAACGAAGAATTATATGAAAAGTTAAAAACAATAGTTAAGTTATATAAAGAAAGAGAAGAAAATCATCAAAAGCTAATAACCCTTAATGCTAACTATAACGAATTCTTAACAAAAAAACATGAAAAAGAATATAACGAAAAAAAAGGAGAAAATAATATACGTAAAACAACAATGCTAAATCCCATTCTATTATTCTTTTTGCTTATCTTATTACCTACTCCAATCGTAATAACAGTATGTATAGGCTTTAATGTTATTACTCTCATTAAATTAGTTAAAGAAAAAGATAAAATAAAAGAAAAATCATCTAAAGATTTATTAAATAATATTGCTAATATATTTTCCAACTTTAATCAAGATTTAGCATATGAAGAGTTATGTGAAGTAAGACATTTATATCACACTAGAAGAAAAGAGCTTGATGAAGCCCTACTTAAACTTAGTAATGAAGATATTGAATTAATTAATGATTTTTATGGAGCACTACAAGAATATGATAATCTATTGTCCCTTCTAGCAACTGATTTAGAAGAAGAAAAACCACAATTAGAACATAGTAGCCAATTAAAGCAAAGAGTTCTTTAATTACTAATACTTACAAAATAATTAATACTATACTTATTAGTATATTTAGTATTATATCCTCTTCGATAACTATAGTTAAAATCATATTTATCTGTAAATACAATAAATTTAGAATCAATAATAATATTTAAATTAATATTATAATCATCTATTCTTTCAACTATTATCCTATCGATAAGTAAATTAATTAAAATACTCATTATA
>CAZKFB010000032.1:0-15065 GCA_964551965.1 uncultured Muribaculaceae bacterium | reverse complement strand
GTTCATTTAATAATTTATTATTATCATGTTCAATCATGATAGAATTAACTTCTCCTGTAGAGATATCAATATAAGTAACTAAGAATACATAATTAAAATCAATTACAGAAGCAATATAGTTAAAATCTCTTTCATTTAAAAATTCTAGATCAACCATTGTACCTTTTGTTATTACTTCAATAACATCTCTTTTTACCATACCTTTAGTAAATCTAGGATCTTCTAATTGCTCACATATTGCAACTTTATATCCTTTATTAATAAGTTTTTCAATATATGATTTTACTGCATGATGAGGTACACCACACATTGGAACTCTTTCCTTTAAGCCAGCATTTTTACCAGTTAAAGTTAGTTCTAATTCATGACTAGTAATTTCCGCATCTTCAAAGAATAACTCATAGAAATCTCCTAGTCTAAAGAATAATAAGTCATCATTGTAACGCATTTTTATATCCATGTATTGTTGCATCATTGGTGATAATTCATCACGATTTACTTCACTTAGTTTCATATACTTCACCCATACATATTATTATAAACTTTTTAAGAATTAAAAAAAAGAGTTAATTTAATTTTTTTAACTCTTCTAAAGCCTCTTCAAAAGTATCTGCTTTAATTATTTTAATATCATATTTTTTCTTTTTTTGGATTTCTAATGCTTCTTCATAATTCTCAGAAGGAGCAATAAAAACATCAGCATGTTTATTGACAGCGCCAGCAAGTTTATATTTTACTCCACCTATTTTACCTACTGATCCATCTAAGTTAATTGTACCCGTTCCACTTATATTATAGCCTTTAGTAATATCACTTTCAGTTATTGCATTATAGATTGCTAAAGTAAACATAAGTCCCCCTGAAGGTCCATTTTCATTAGATTCACCTTTATAAGTAATCTTATCTTTAACTTCGATATCAGGAATATTAATTATTGTAATACCAATCATTTTAGTATCTTCATAATTAATTACTCTAGCTGTTCTCTTATATTGAACCTTATTATTTTCAACTAAGAAGGTTACTCTATCTCCTACATTTAAAGTACTTATATAACTATAAAAGTCAGATAATTCATTCATGTCTTGATCATTGAATTTTAATATTTTATCCCCAATTTCTAAATCTGTATCAGCTTCCTCTAAAATATATTCAACATATATATTATTGCCAAGTAATTGGGGATTTAAATTCGCGTACTTATATGCAACATAGTAAGAAGAATTAACTGAAGCATTGTAGTCTAATCTACTTCTAATTAAAGACTCACTCATTGTTTCATTATCTAATGTCATATTGCTATTACTTATTATATCCCAATTGTTATTGAGTGCAGCAACAACCAAATTTGGTATAGTTCCATCTCTAACAGTTACATAAGTTAAATTAATAGAACCTTCACTTTTATATACTTTACCGCTTAATCGGTCATTTACATTGATTAAGCCTCCCGGAGATTCAACGCTAAAAGGCAATTTTACATTAACAAGTAATATATAGACAATAATTATTAATAAAAATGCTAGGTTTTCCTTAATAAAATTCTTAGTATTTGTATATAATTTATTAAACATATTCATCACATTTTTAATTATAGCACTAGAATGGGAATTTATGATGAAAATATTAATTTTATTCTTAATTGGATTATTTTTTTACAATCGTGCTTTAGTATCTATGAGTATCTTAGAAGCAATTAACATATGGTATAAGAATTTATTTCCCTCAATATTTCCGGTACTTATACTGTGTGATTTAATTGTATCTTTTAATGTCTTTGGATTTTTAATTAAATATCTTGGTAATTTTTTTAGAAAGTTATTTAGGATTAATAAATATGGAATACTCGTACTTATTGTCTCTTTACTATGCGGTACTCCTAGTAATATGGTTCTTGCAAGAAATTTATATGATAATAATCTCTTAACAGAGGATGATATAAATAAATTAATTCCATTATGTTTATTCTTTAACCCCATCTTTGTTATTACTTTTACTAATATGAAAGTATTTATTATACTTACGATATCGACAATACTTTCAGGATTAATATTTAGAGGTAAAGACAATCAGATAATAAATGATAGCTCTAATTATAAAAACGAATTTAATTTAAGTAAATCAATTGAAAAAAGTATGCATACTTTATTTAATATATTAGGTACTGTTGCTCTATTTATGGTTTTATCAAATATTATTGTAATAAAAAAACCTATTGTTTCTTGTATCCTAGGAGGATCCTTTGAATTAACAACAGGTTTATATAAAACTAATTTGTTTTTTAAAGGAAATAATTATTTATATCTTCTATTTCTTTCGTTTGGTGGATTATCAATCATAACCCAAATTAACAATGTATTAGAGAGTATTAAAATTAATTATTCTAAATTACTAATTCAACGATTAATAGTATTTATAATATCAGTATTGATATGTATTTTGACAAAATGAACTATTACTCTTACATCTACAATCTAAAGATTGAGGTTTTCTAACATCACATCTAAAGTTTTCATTTCCATTAAAAGTGAATGCTACGTTTATGTCATAGTGTTCACCATCAGGATTAATAATTGGTATTACTAAGTTTGCTGCATTGAAGTTTGTAACTATACCACCAATAGTTGATGAAGGTGCAGCCGTATAATTAATATATGAAGAATTAGACATATCTACTTCAGCGGGAAGTGAACGCATTGTTTGTGTTAAACTCTTCCATGTTGCTACATTAGGCATATCTTTATTGAAGTTCACATTACCTATATAATTACCACTTTGATCTCTTTCATAATGACCTCTAAGATATTGAATCATCCATGATGATGTATCTTGTATTCCTTGGTATTTACCATTAACTACGTCATATTTTTCAAAAGTATTATATACCATTATAAAACCTATATTATCTTCGGTATAATCGGCTGCATATTCAAGTTTAATACATTTAAAATCATTGGCATAAGCTGAATTTAAAAGTTCTACAGAAATATTAGCATCCGTTAGATTGCATGTACTTACCTTATTGACACCATAATTTACCGCATCTTCTTCAATCGTTTTAGTAAACATTGCTTGAGATAGTAAGAAATTTGATTGAATAGTATTATCGACATCTTCATTTCTAATTTGAATTAACATATTAAATAAAAGAGCAACTACAATACTAATCAATAAAACACTTATTAATATTTCGACGATAGTCATTCCATTTTTCTTTCTTGTCATGATATCACCTATACTTCTATTGATGAATGGAATACTTCATAAGTTCCATCATTATAAACTTTCTTATATTTAACAACCATGATTGGTTTATTAGTTGCTACACCTAATTCATTGATATAATCAATAGTTGTAGCATCAAATAAAGCCAACCAATTATTTTTATTACTTGATTTTAATAATTCGTTTGGATTCAACAAATAGATCTTATCAGCCTCAAAAGCAGCTTTGGCCGATAAAAGAGCCCCGCTATAAGAATCACTGGATAAATCACATACATAACTATTATAACTACTCATTTTCTTACATTCTAGACTATTTTTATCAATATAAAACTTAATACTACTTCTAGGATCATTAGCTGCTCTACTTGCTTTATAATTATCTAATATATCTTTAATGTAATATGTTTTATAAATTAAATCGATATTATCAAATGTATCTCTTTCACGTGATTTACGTAACATGAATGAATATGAAGAGAATAAGAGCAGTAAAGTGATTGATAATACACTAATTACAACAATTGTTTCAAGGAAGACAAAACCATTCTTTTTCATTATTGCTTCACCCCATTCGTAAATAGATAAGGATCCATATAGTTACCTTTTCCTCCAGCAATATAAGTATTATTTTGGCTACTATTTACTGTTATTTCTGCTACTAAACGATAACTATAAGAAGCAGAATATAAATTCTCAACTAAATCTCCTGATACTTTGTTTTCTGTAGAAGAAACAACAAGATCATTTATATCATGAACATAAGCTATTGGTGAAGCATATGAACAATAATCAACATATCTTTCATTCTTTACGGAATCTTTAACAACATTTATATAACCGAATGTATTATTTGCATTATAAGTTACTTTACTTCCGTTGTATGAACCTCCACAATAAGAAGGGACTATATTATTTTGAGTATTTCCTAAAGTAAAGTTATACATTCTATATTCATAGAATTGATTTTGTTGGTATCCACTTATTGCTTTATCCATTTCTATAATATAACTACTATTGATATCATATATAGCTTCTAATATATCAGGATGAACATCTTGTTTTCTAATATTTTCAAGTAAAGATGCTTTTGGCAAATATACTTTAAATCCAGGAATATAGAATGAATTTGTATATGATGTTGAAGTTACTAATTCACGATATAAGACTGGTGTAAAGACATGAACTTTTTCAATTGTGTCATAGCTTGCTTTAAAGATTACGTCTTGTTTTTGTGCTAAAGTATCACTGATAAAATAATATGTTTTATTATCTCCATTAGTTGTAATATAAGCAGTTATCCATTTAGCTCCCGGATTAATAACAGAACCTGCCTTATCAGTATCAAAAGATATATAATCACCAACACTTAAATCAGATATTTTAGTATTATTTATACCAACTAGAGTATCCCAAGCTGCTTCATTCATATTGGATAATAATATTCTATTGTGTAAGTATGCTGATATTAAAGCTACAAAAAGAGTTACAAATACTAAAAAGAATGAATATAATATACTTGTTGCTATAAAACCATTCTTTTTCATATAACCTCTCCTATTCTATATTTAATTATAAAATAATTAATATATTTTAGCAAGATTAAGAGATTAAATTAGATTAATTTACAATAAAAAAAGACATATTTGTTATGTCTTCATATAATATATTAGGTGATACTTATGAATAGAAGATGTAATAATTGTTGCAATAATAATAAAGGTGGAGGATTTTTCTCAATTATCTTTATATTTATTTTATCTTGTCTTATATTTTATCAACTTATCATTACCCTTATTTTACCTTTTAGGTTTAATATATTTATTTTATTGATAGAGATATTTATTTTATTCTGTTTGCTCGCTAGAATAGTATGGCCTTATTAACTCTTCTGTTTTATATATATAATCAAATAATTTTCTTACATTTGCAACATTCATATATTCATTATCGATAAATTCTATTTTTTTAGGAATAGTTATATTAATTATTAGTAATTTTATTTCATCAGGATTTAATGTTGTATGCTTTAAATATAAATCTAACAATGAAGAAAATTCCACTCTTTCCCATTCTTTATGATAAAACCTTACTAGATCATTTATCGGTGAAGAAAAATTAGTTTCAGCCATACTTATTAGATAATTCTTATCATTCTTTATTAAATGTGATAATTCAAGTTTTCCATGATTTAGGCATACTCTTTGTTTTGTCTTATCTTTTACCATATTATACCAATTATCTATTTCACTTTTTAAGAATATCAATACTTCTTCTAATTTATAATAATTTTCTAATAATAAAGTCTCACTAGGAGATGGAAAATCACTATATTCCATTGTAATTAATACTTTGTTGTAATATTCTTCAAGATAATTAATATATCCTATCATACTCTCATATAATTTATTATATGTCTCTTTACTAACTTCTTTGTTAAAAGAAGTTTTATTATGAAGTGAACTAATTGTTTTAATTAAATCTTCACTTTTTTGATAATCACTTACACTTAAATCTTCAATATATTTATATCTACTAACTTGTCTATCATATTCTATTAAAGGAACAAAGGAAGTAAAATCACGAGATAATAAATAATCATATATTTTATTTAAGTCTTTTTCTTGTTTTTCAATATATTCATTATTTATTATCTTAACTTTACCTTTTTTAGCTATTCTATTCATCACATATTGGGATAACTAGTTTCATACCACTTTTTAGATTTTCAATATTATTATATTCTTTAATTATATCGATAGATATATGATATTTTTCAGCTATGCCATCTAGAGTATCTACATCATTAACAATATAGATATGATAAGTTATAAAATCATCATTAAAGTTAGATGCCATATCGATTATACTTTCTTCGATATTTCTTTGTTCTTCTTCAATTGCTTCATTATCTTTTGAATCTACTACTTCTTCACTTGCAAGTTTTTCTTCTTGTTCTTCTATCTCACATGTTCCTTCATTATCTTCTTCAACTTCACGTACTTCTTCAACTTTTTTTATTTCTTCTAAAGTATTAGTATCAATTTCACGACTTTCAATAAATTTGTCAAATTCTTTCCTTTCATCAAATAAGACAAATTCATATGATAAAGATAAGTCGACATTAACATTCAATTTATTCTGATCAATTGAGTATGTAAAATCATCTATTTCCACTTTTACTGTATTAGTATCAATATTTTCATCCAAGTCAATACTAAAATCCAACTTTTTATCAAAATCTTCTCTTGTATCTTCAAAATTACTACTTACATAATCTCCTTCGAGATTTAATACACCAGACAATACATTGCCATTTACTTTATAGTCAATATCCATACATATACTAGTTATTTCTGAAATATTATAATTAAATTCAAGTTCTCTATTTATCTTTTTGATAATTTGCATTAAATCAATCCTTTCTAATTATATATATGCATTAAAAAAACATAAATGATAATTTATGCTTTCTAAAATAAATCTTTAAATATTTCCATATAATCAGAAATACATCTTATTTCTACTGACTCTTTAATATAATCAGGTACTTTTATTAAGTCTGGAGTGTTCTCTAAAGGAATATAAATTTTCTTAAATCCATTATTATATGCTCCAATTATCTTTTCTTTAATACTTCCTACTTTACAAACATCACCATGCAATGTTATTTCTCCAGTAAATGCTATATTAGAAGAAATTTCTCGTTCCAAGAATAGAGATAGTAAAGAAGTTGTAAAAGCTAAGCCTCCACTCGTTCCTTCTTTTTTTATATTATAATTTAATGCATTAATATGAATATCCAATTTCTTTATCTTAGTCAATGTCAATTTAAATTGATTGGCATTACCTAAAATATAGTTATAAGCAATTGTTGCACTCTCTTTTATTGAATCTAAAATATTTCCTGTTAATATTAAATTACCGTCACCCGGGATACCTATTGATTCAATGGAAATTACTGTCCCTCCAAAAGGAGTAACTCCTAAAGTATATGTTGAACCATAATGATTCTTTCTAACATATGTTACATCATATTTTATAGGTCCTAATATATTTACTAATAATTCTTTAGATATCGATTTATATTCACAATCATTCATTATGCTAAAACGATATATCTTATCTAATATTCTCGATAATTCACGAACCCCCGACTCTTTTGTATAATAATTAATTAAATATAATAATACTTCGTCGCTTATCTTTATCTTTTTTGTTTTATAATTATCTACGATATTTGGAATAATATACTTTTTAGCTAAATCAACTTTTTCGAATTCTGTGTAAGAACTAATCTCAATTATTTCTAATCGATCTTTTAATGGTTCAGATATACTCTTAATATCATTTGCTGTTAAAATAAATAATATTTTAGATAAATCGAATGGTTCTTCAATATAGTTATCTATAAAAGCATTGTTTTGAGTAGGATCTAATATATCTAGTAAAGTTGCACTAGGATCTCCTTTATAATCACTTATTATTTTATCTACTTCATCAATTAAAATAACAGGATTTGCTGTTCCGCATTTTTTTATTCCTTGAATTATTTTACCAGGAGAAGAACCTAAATATGTTCTTTTATGTCCAGTAAGAACTGATGAGTCATTTAATCCACCAACACTTATTTTATAGAATTCACGATTTAAAGATTTAGCAATAGACATACCTAAAGTAGTTTTACCAGTTCCCGGAGGGCCTACTAAACATATAATTGGGCTTGAGATATCTTTATTATTTTTCTTAATAGTAATGAATTCAAGAATTCTTCTCTTTACTTCATCTAGTCCAAAATGAGTCTTATCAAGAGATTTTTTAATCTTTTGAATATTTGTTTCATCTTTTGAATATTTGCTCCAAGGAAGATCTAGGATAGTATCTAAGTAGTTTCTAATAACTGAACTATCAGGATTAGATTCAGAAGTGTATGAATATTTTTTAATTTCTCGACTAATTCTACTTTTAATTTTTGGATCTATATCTAATGCATCTAATTTAGATTCATAATCCATTATTTCTGTTTGTTTATCAGCAGTTACTCCGAGTTCTTCATTTAAAGCATTTATCTTTTGTCTAATTATATAATCACGATTTTCTTTTTCAAGTAAGTCTTGTATCTCTTCATCAATTTTATTTTCAATATTTAATACTTCCAATTCTAAATTTATATCCTTAATTAGATTATTTGCTCTTACAAGAGAATCAAATTCATTCATATAAGCAATTTTCTTTTTAATTTCAAAAGGCATAAAATTAGTAATTACATCAGTTAGCATGTCTAAATCAGTCATATTGCTTATTGTATTTTTAACACTGTTGGATGCTTGAGGATTTAAAGACATATATTTTTCTATTACTAGATTTAATGCTCTAAGAGTTGCTGTCTCTTCTATCTTATCATCTTTATTTATATAAAGTCTTTTAACAGTAGATTCTAGTATTTGACTATTATATTTTAGATTTCTATATTCTTTTATTATTACCCTATTTAAACCACATAGAACAACACGATAATTTCCGTTTGGCAATATTAACTTCGATTTTACTTTTGTTAATACACCCACATTAGGTAAATCATTTTCGCTAGGGCTTAGTTCTAATGTGTTTTTAGGACATACAACTAGTAACTTATTACCATATTTCATTTCTGATAAATCTATTATATCCTTGCTAAGTTCAATATTTAATTCTAAGCGTACTTCTTGATAAGGAAGTAATACAAGTTTTCTTAATAGTAGTACAGGTAAATTTTCTAACACTTGCAAAACCTCCTCAAATATTTGTTATTTATTATAGTAATTTTAATTCTTTTTGTAAAGTAAAAAAATGCATTAAATGCATTTATTATATTTACAGTATTTAGCTAATGGGCAATTATTACAAAGAGGATTTTGACTTTTGCAAGTATGTCTTCCAAATAATAATAGTTGATGATGAAGTTTTGTCCAGCGATTTTTAGGAAATTTCTTCATTAATTTCTTTTCAATCGTTAAAACATCATCGTTCTTTTTTGCAAGTCCAAGTCTTATAGATACTCGAGATACATGAGTATCAACAGCAATTGCTGGTACATCATGGATGTTTGATAATACTACATTTGTTGTCTTTCTTCCAACACCCGGTAGACTTTCTAGATATTCTCGATTATTAGGAACTTTACCATTATAATTTTTTACTAAAGATGCAGCAATATCTTTAATATATACACTTTTTTTATTCATATTTCCACATGGTGTAATTATCCTTTTGATATCTTCTATATCAGCTTCAGCTAACTTATAAATATCATATTTTTCAAATAAGATAGGAGTTACTTTATTCACTCTTTCATCGGTACATTGGGCTGATAATACTGTTGCTATTAATAATTCATAATCGTAATTATAATTTAAAGAACATTTAGCGTCAGGAAGAATACGATCTAATATTTCAATTATTTCATTCGTTTTCATTTAACCAATCACTATCAAATAAATCTATTAACATATTTGAGTCAGTATCAGATTTTAATCCAGTACTTATTTCATCTTTAGTCTTATAGCCTTTTTTCTTCCAATCAAGTAAAATTGCACTAATATATCTTAATGATAATGCTCCATTATAAACAGCTTGGTGAAGAGCTTCTAGTATTAATTCCTTTGAGAAACCATCTTCTATCCATTCATTAATTATTTCATATTCAGTTCTTCTTAAAGGCCTACCAAAATCAGCTTCGAATTTACTATATATATCACTTTCCTCAACAGTTTTAATACTTTGAGTAATTTCATTAGCAGCTTCTTTAGTTATATTATCAAGTGATATAGTTTCTTTTCTTACGCCTTTTTCATCTTTCATTATTATAATGTCAATTAGTTTAATACCATTAAGTCTTGAGAAAGCTTCCATTACTTCTTCTTCAGTCATTGAAGTTGATTTGGATATAGCCGCACAATCAAGTACTGGTTCTTCTTGATTATAAAAGTAAATTAATAAAATAAATTCATTTAAAGATAGATTTAATTCTTTTGCGATTTTAATAATATAATTTTTAATTATATAATCTTTTGCTTTTAAAGTTTTAAATACGATTTCATCCATAAAATCACTTCCAGTTCTTTATTATATAACCCTTTAATTCCTCATATTCATTTTTTATATTATTGTGTAATATATTTAATTCTAAATCTTCTAATATCTTACTTATTTTTTCTGATGGCTCAATATTTAATATTTGCATTATATCATCACCATTAATAGCTATATCTTTTGAATTATATATTGGCATATCTTTATATATATCAGAAATATATGATTTTTGATAATTTAGTATTTCACCAGCTATAATTGATACAAACAAACCATATTGATATAAAACTATGTTGTCTATTATACCATACTTAAGTACTTTTTTTATAGCATCAATTGTATCTAATTCTTGATTACTAAAAGGATATTTGTCGCTTACTTCAATTTGTGCCCATATTCCTAAGTAATTACTACATGGAATTACATCATCTATTTTAATATCTAAATATTTTTCTATTCCTAAAGATTTAATAATTTCAATTCCTCGAGAAACATTTTTGCTTTTAAATATTTTATCTAATTCCTCTTTTTTTCTAGTATAGCTTAATGTAGATATTAATTCTTTGTTTTGCTTAATGAAAAAATATAAATTTTCTTCTATTTCAAAATCTAACAATGTTGCAAATCTAATTGTTCTAAGTATTCTTAATGGATCTTCAATCATTTTATCGTTAATATTACCAATACATCTAACAATTTTATTTTTTAAGTCTTCAATACCATTTAATTCATCTATTATATTTCCATCAGTATCCATATATAGAGAATTAATTGTAAAATCTCTTCTAAGAACGTCTACTTTAATATCATCAACAAATTCTATTTTGGGTTTTCGTGCTTCATAGGAAAGATCTCTTCTATATGTTGTAATTTCATAATTGTAAGTTTTATCTTTAAAAGTTATACTTCCATAATTATCTTCCGTACTTGTATTTAAATTGAATATTTCGATTATATCTTTAGGAAGTGCATTAGTTGCAATGTCAACATCGTAAGTCTCACGACCCAAAAAATAATCACGAACAAATCCACCAACTAAATAGACTTCAAAACCTTTATCTTTAATCTTATTTAAAACTAACCTTATCTTTTCATTCACAAGTATTCACCTATAAAAATTATATCATATATTGCAAATTTGTTAATAGTTTAGAATTGAAAAAAGGACATAAGTCCTTTTCTCTTAACAGAATAATTAAGATTATTCTTGTATAAAATTATATTTTTAGAATATAATATTGTTGGCCAAGCTATTAACATATTGTTAATAGTTTTTTTAATCACTGCGTATGTTTAACTAGTAAATGTATACTCAGCATTTGCAATAGAATTTGATGTAGTGTTTAGTGTAGTAATAAGATACTCTTTGTTAGCAGTATGTTCCTTAAACTTAGTATAACTGTATTTATTCCCACTTATATCAGTGTGTGCGACTTCTACGTTTTCAAACCCTAAACCAAGATAAGCTTTTTTTGATAAAGTTACTTTTAAAGTACAATTATCGCTGTTTTGAGCTTTATACTGTACTAAAGGATACTTACTTATAGTTTTTATATACTTTGATCTATTCCACTTCATATAAGCTAATGAAAAATTATCAGTATAGTCAGTTAGTGCAAAAACTGTTACTGCTGTAGTTAATAGTACTGCTACCATAACTATAAAAACTTTATTCTTGTTTCTTTTTGTCATAATTTATACCTCCTTCCTATTATCATACATATTGTTAATAGTAATGTTGCTACCAATAATGATATGTGGATAACTAAATTAAAATAATGGGTAATATTGATTAAATATTCAATTATAAATTGAATTATTCCATTTATAATTGCAATACCCATAACCATAGAGAATATTTTTATTAAACAAATCAAAAATATTCTTTTTTCGTTATAACCTAGACAATAATATAGATTATTATATTTTTGTTCATCAATTATAATATTTATTATTGTTATTATGAAGATTATAGAAGCTACTATAATTATTAAAATTAACATATAGAAAAAGTAATTATAATAATCTTCTATTTTGTTGTCGCCCTTTCTATTAAGAAAGATTTCGTAATCTATATTTTTATTTATAAAATAATCGTTCTTTTCATTAAAATTAATCCAGTTTTTTAATGTAACATAATATCCGTTATTATATTCATAAGTATTAAATTCTTCTTCTGATACAATTTTTATGTTTTCATTATTTGGAATTAATATGTTATTTTTATTTTCTATAATAACTATATTGCCATCAAATGTACATCTTAGTAATTGATTAGCGTTTCTATAATTTTTTATGGCATCATATTTATCTTTGGTATCTAATATCATCACATAGTAAGATTTTTTATAATTGCTATTAATGACATTACCGCTAAATATATAAAAAGAAGATGACATAGAAATAATAAAAGCAATTGAAAAAATAATTAATATATAATTTTTTGTTGTTTTTTTATGTATGAATTCCTTTACAAATAATAAATATCTCATAATAGAATCTCACTTAAACTTTTATCTAATCTTTTGTGTAAGACTTTATTATTAACAAATATTAGAGTTGCTAGCATTAATAGTATTGTTGCTATAATTGGAATTATGGAAAAGCTAAGCATTGCTCCATCATAGATGTATTCTGCATATACTACATTTGCTACATAATTGAATACAATAATATATAATGTGATAGATACAATTAGGCTTGATAATAAAATTAATATATTTTCTACTAAGTTAATATTTTTTATTGTTTTCTTATTATAACCAATAGATTTTAGTATTGCATATGATTTACTATTATATTTTATTTTTTTAGATAAGAATGATTCTAATATTATTACAAATATCAAAACTAGAATAATTGATGCAAAAAGCGGTCCGTAAGTTAATAAGTCGATATACCCTTGATAGAATCCTGAATATATTTGTGAATGTAATCCTAATTTTGCTATTTCTTTTTTGACTTCATCAACATTCTTATATTTATCTACTATTACTATTTTTCCAACATCTTCATTAGGTATAAAAGTATATTCACCAGTCTCTGGATCGAATATCCCTGTACCAGCTTGATACTTTGGCACTAATTTTTTAAAAGGTTCTTTCATAATATAGCAACTATCTAAAGAAGTATTATTATTTTTAAAGCTATATGTTCCAACTATCTTAAATTTAAAAGTCTTGTTTTCATCGTCATCTGATGCTACTGTAAATGTTTTATTTATTATATCGGAAGGATGTAAAATCCTACTTTTATTAAAAATTGTTTTATCATTAATTTCTTCTGGTTCGTATGGATAAAAAACATCAGAACATATAGCTTCATTTTCGTTTTCTACCATTCGACCATGAGTAACTGTCAAATTCCTTCCTTTTAACAGTGCTGTTAATTCAATTTTACCTTTTAAATCTGTGTCGAATTCTTTAACATCAACATAATTTGGATTTTTATATATTACATCTTCTACAGATTCAACATGTTTAATCTTTGCGACTTGATCAAATTTATCCGATTCTTCACTTATTTCTAAAGTTCTAAAATCAACATTGTTTCTGTATAATGTATTTGTAAAATCTAGTATTGTTACTCCAATAGAAGAAGTACACATCATTGCTAAACCTACAAGAGTGAAAATTATAAATAAAATTATATTTCTTTTATTAAGTATGTGTTTCTTTATATAATTAAAATACATATTATTCACCTTCTTCTAAATTGATTATTTTATCTGCATATTTTTTTATATTATCTGAATGACTTACTACTATTACACATTTTCCATTTTTAGATAATTCTTTTAAATCATTCAATATGATTTCTTCATTTTTTCTATCTAAATTTCCTGTAGGTTCATCAGCTAAAATAATATTAGGATTATTTATTAAAGCTCGACAAATTGCAACTCTTTGTTGCTCCCCTCCTGATAACTCTTTTGGATAATGTTTTAATCTGTTATCAATTCCATATTTTCTTGCTAATTCTATTATGTTATCTTTTTTTTCTTTCCAATCGGTTCTTAACAAAGTTGGTAATTGAATATTGTCATAAACATTTAAATTATCATCCAATAAATAATCTTGAAATATAAAACCAATTTTTTCATTTCTTAATGTTGCTTGTTGTTCATCACTTAATGAAGATACTTCGTTATCATCAATTAATATCTCCCCGCTATCGACAGATTCTAACATTCCAATCAACTTTATCAGAGTCGATTTACCACATCCTGAATGTCCCATTATTCCATAAAGTTTTCCATACTCAAATGAAGCATTATAGTCTTTAAAAACCTCAATATTTTCTTTATGAGCAAAGAAAGATTTAGATACATTTTTAATATCTATTGCATTTTTTCTCATAGTTACCTCTTTTCTAAATAAAGTATAGCATAAAATCAATAAAAGGCGTAGGTCTTTTTAGGCACTCCTTTTTTGCACTATTTACAAGATTAATTTTAACAATATTTTTTATAAATTATGTTTTATAAAATTTCCTGATTTAATATAAAAAGAAAAAGGACATATGTCCTTTTCTTTAGCAAGATCTTCCGGATACAAGGTATCTTATAGAGGAACCTATTACTCTTCCGAAATCTAATAAAGTATTAATTAGCTTACTAACTGAATTTAAAAGTGTTCCTGAAATCTTTGAAGAACCTGCTACAACTAAATATAATTCTTTTCCGCTCATTTGTGGCATACTAATGGTCGAAAAAATCCATCTATTATACCCACGATGAGAGTAAATATCCCACCACCAATTAACCAGCCA